>JAADHX010000451.1 GCA_013151655.1 Actinomycetota bacterium | reverse complement strand
ATCGGTCAACGGAACATCGAACGGATTGGTGATCTTGACGGTCACCGTCACCGGCTTCGGTTCCGGTCCATCATCGCCTTCTTCGAGTTCGACTGATTCAGGCGTGGCGACCGCGGCCAGGGTGATAGAGCCCACCGATCCATTGCGCATCACGTCGACATCGGCAACGGGCCGGTCAACGCCATCGCGCATTGCGGTCATCGCTGCGTCGACGCGGAATCGACCCGGCCCAGCTGCTTTGACTCGATAGGTGAACTCCTGCGCCATAGCACCCGATACAAGCGTCAGTGGATTCACGAGCGCGGGTGTTGGCCCTGACAGCACTTCGAGGTTCGGCGCCTGATCGAACAACTTTGTCACATCGAGCTGGGTAGCGGTGATGTCGCCGACACCGTCGTTGGCGGCGGACGCAGCGACTACCACATCGAACTCTTCGTCGAGCGCAAAACGGCCGGACTCGTTCGACGCGTCGTCGTGCACGAGGCGGACGTCGACGCTCGGCGTCGGCGACTTGACCTCAGCCGTGCAGGTGATGCTCTTGTCCAACGATCCGTCGGTTCGGTATACCCGGAACGTGCCCGAGTAGGGACCGGGCTCGGTCGCGACTTTGCTCACGCTATTCGCCGTGGAAGTTGAGCCATCGGAGAATGTCCACTCTTGGAGGTATCCCATGCTTCCAGGCACAGCGCTCTCGAAACTCAGTGTTGCGCCATCGGTGCCGGACTGCTCCACGGTGCACCGCGGATCGACCTCGTCGTCGCGCCGCTCACGAACAAACTGGGCCTGCGCGGAGAATTCTGCGATCCGGTCAGGAATGCTCGCCAACAAGGGCTCGCAAGGATTGGTGTCGCCGTCGTTCCACTCTTCACCTTGCGTGAAGAAGCGGAACCCGTAGGAACTACTCAGGTCGATGTAGACCGGACTGTCCGGACGGCGGTCGACCGGGCCGTCGTTGTGAAATCTGTCAGCACGATAGAGATACGGAAAGCTGATGCTCGCGATCCTGTTGGCCGACTGGTCTGGGCCATGCACCGAGACCTGACCCAGTCTTGGCACGCCCTCCGTCGTGAAGCCCACCGCTCTGACAGCCCAGGTGTTCGCGAAGCTACTGAAGTAGACGTCTTCGCGCTCCACCAACGCCCAGAGACTCACTCGACAGACGTTGTCGTAGGAGCTGAACTGTGGATCGTCCGTCTCCCAGACCACCGGGACGATCGTCGGCGTGACCGGCACATATTGTCCGTCTTGTTCGTCGAGCGCTGGGGTGTACCACGGGGGTGGTTCATCTGCACCGACCTGTTCGCTGACTGCCAGGGGCATCACAATCGCAAGACAGAGGAATACCCGCAGAATTCGCACGGAACCGATAGTACGAATCGCTGGTAACAGGCCATCCACAGCGATAACGCAGCGTTTCTGCGCAACGAGGGCGCAAGATTCGACCTCATGGCACCTCAGGAGCAGGCGGTGACAGACGTCGCTGCGCGGCGGATTCCGGGGCAGAGAGCATCTCGCCCAAACAGGCCGAACGTGGGGTAAGTGTGATACTCGGCGCGGTGCTGCGTGCCGCTGACGGTGATCAAATACGGAGCTAGTGAATGCCGGCCGGCAGAACCTGGCGAATGACATCGGCCGCGAAGTACGTCTCGGCACCGGCAGGAAGGAACCTCGCCACGTCCGCCACTTCATCGCCCGACGTGATCAGCATCTGCTCATGAGCTCCTGATCGCTGAATCTGTCCGAGCCCCACATTGGCGAGGAGGGCATTGCACAGACACTTACTGCCAACCGTGTCCTCGACTGCTCCCCCCTTCCGTACGAATAGGTCGACGGGTTCTGCCGCACACCGCCAGACGACTCCGCCGTCGTCTCCCTCGTGAGCGCTGCGTAAGTATCCCAACTCACAGGGCACCCGATCTCGCTCTTCGTAAACGTCTGGTTCCGAGAGCGTTCCTTCGATCTCGACGACCTTGAACGGAAATCCGGACGGCGAGGCCTGCGGGTCGGTGAAGACGCGCGCCTCTCCGTCGCGACATAAGTCCAGGACATGACGTTTCGAGTCAGCTTCCATTCCGGATTCCTCGCAGTACGCGAACGGAGTACCGATTTGGACGCCGGCCGCACCTGCGTCCAAAGCCTCACGAACTCGATCCGGATACGAGTATCCGCCAGCCAACCAGAACGGCAGGCCGAGCTCGCGGAAGGCTTCGAGGTCGGCGACATCGCGATCGCCGTAGATCGGTTCACCGGCTTCGTTCAGTTTCCTCTTCCCTCTCGGCGGTGCGTTGTGTCCGCCGGCAGTTGAGCCCTCGACGATGAACCCGTCCACTGGGACATCTACCTTCCGCGCGAGCATCGTGGCCAACACATGCGACGAGACAATGGCAAGAAACAGCGGTCGCTTCACTGGCGCGATGGCCCCGTACATTGCTTCGTCAGGATCGAAGTGCGCGGTGAAACCACCGTCAGGTCCAGCGCCTTTGACATCGAGCTTGTACTCGACCGAAAGGCCCTCAGCCAACCTGTCGAGCACGACCGGGATCATTCTCGGGATCCCCGCACCCATCAACACATAGTCAACTCCCGCGAGCATGGCTCCATACAGCGATGGCAACGTCGGAGCTTGCACCTTCTCCAGGTAGTTGATCCCCACCTCACCCGTATGGCCCTCTTTGGCGAGGTACACCTCCACAAAATTCGAAGCCACGAGAAGATCCTCGAGATTTCGGGTGGGATCCTCCCGCTTCATCGAGATCCCCACAAACCTCGCGTCCGACGGCTTGCCACCGGCAATGAAATACCTGTCGATAATCCGCTCGGCAACTTCAGCAATGGGGTAAGCGGCAAGCGCCCGCCTCATGTGCCCGCCCGGGTCTCCTATCTGCAGTCGGCGCGTCAACACCAAGTCCAGCGCAGTGCCAGAGACAACTCCGAGTTGGCCAGCCTCGGAGACGGCCCGAGCCAGCTGCCAGCCCGACACGCCCACCCCCATTCCTCCTTGGATCAGGACTGGCAGCGAGTTGGTCACGGCAGCATCATAGAAACGTTGGTCTTCTGGCGCTAGAGGCTTTCGTCTATGCTCGACTTTGTCTGTGCCGTAGTCCGCAGTGATCTGATGCTTAGCGCGCATGTGCGAAGTTGCTCTGTGTGGCTACATCGGTCAGTCCATGTCGACTGAGAAACTCGACATAAGTGTCCCCGACTCCGTTCGACGCGCCGGTGA
>JAADHX010000011.1 GCA_013151655.1 Actinomycetota bacterium | reverse complement strand
TGTTTCTTACGGCTGTCACCGGCGGGGGAGACCGATGATCAGCGAGTCAATATGTGCAACGGCGCGTTAGCGCTGTATGTTCCCTATTCCACTGTGAAACTCGTCACACATCCTTATAGTTTGTATGTCTGGCGTATTACGGCTGAGGGAATGAAGGCCCTAATAGACATACACGTCACACTTCGCCTGCGACTTAACCTCGGGTTTGTGGTTACCCACGGTCAGGCATTCGATAGCTTTTCATGTCTCGGCCCCCACGTCGAGGAGATTTCTCAAGAACGTGCGTTTAATTGCTTCTCACCTCGGTCGACGAGACGGATGACGACACGAGGGAGTCGCCATGAATCGACGGGACGGGGCCAATGGGCCCGCAGATGACTGCGTAGCGGTCTTCGACCAAGACAACTCAGACGAAGGCGGGTTTCTTGCCGATGTCGAGGTTCGTCTTCCGCGGCGGCGCAGAACAGAGCGCGCTCGAGTCCCACAGTCGGGGCCGTTGGGAAACACAATCGCCACGCCCGCTTCGACGCGGATGGCTCCAGCCCAACGAGCGCAAACGGGCCGAGGTCTACTACTGCCGCTCATGGTTCTGACCCTGTCGGCGCTCGGAATCGTGTGGTTCGGTTACGATCGACTCATCCCGGCAGCGTTGAATGGCCAGGTCCCGACTTCGACAGCGCCTACGGTTCTGCCCTCGGCATCGACGACAGCACTAATCATGCAGATCGATGGGTCTGGCTCGCCGGTCAGTCTTGCCGCAGCTTCGTTAACCGACGACGGCGACTCGTCGATGGTGTTCATGCCCGTGTCGATGCTGGTCGAAGTCCCCGGATTCGGGCTGGACACGATCGTTGCTGCGGGCGAGTACGGCGGTGTCGACCTAGCCGCCCTGGCGGTCGAGAACCTGCTGACTATCGATTTCGACCACACCATTGTGCTCACTTCGGCCGACATGACCGAGCTAGTCAGATCGTTCGATCCGCTTCTCGTCGAGAACCCGCGTCGGCTCGACGAAGCCACGGTACGCGACCGTGTCCGAGTGGTCTATCCCTCCGGTGCGATTCTGTTGCCTGCCTCGGACTCTGCCGACTTTCTGGAGCGCCAGGCCTTGAACGAGACAGGCTTACAACGCTTGGTTCGCCATCAAGAATTCTGGACCGCATTGTTCGCGGCGCGATCCGAGGTTGTTGTTGAGTTGCGAGACATCGACGCTGATGCAGAGCATTTCCTCGACGAACTATCGGTGCGTAGTGAACAGATCGAATACCGCATCATCGATGTCGATGTCATTGCCGGTGAGGACGAGTTCTTTGGTGTGAACCGCGATTCCCTCGACGAACTCATTATTCGTCTGGACCCAGCCCGAGCCTTCGGCGGTCTCGTTAGAACGCGAGTTCAGCTACTTAACGGGGTGGGGGTGCCTGGGCTTGGCGCTCCGATTGCGTCGTTGGTGAACGGGGTAGCAGCATCCATCGAACTGGTCGGCAATGCTGCCAACTTCGACCATGAAGTAACTCAAGTCGTCTTCTACCGAGATGAGCAGCGCGAAGCTGCCCTCCGCATCCGTGGCGCCCTTGGTGTTGGCGAAGTTGTAAAGCAACTCGATGCGATCGATGTGGTGGACGTGACCATCGTCGTCGGCGCTGACCTCGTCGCTACGTTGGGCATCTTGACCCAAGATGCCGTGGCGGTCGTGACTGAGTAACGGCCCGCTAGCGTGAGGCCAAATGATCTCGCTCTCCCAAACTGAACTACCGTCCACTGTCGCCGCTGCGGCTCAAGGTGCTGCGGACCTCAAAGCCGACCAGATCGTCGTCCTCGACGTTGGCGACGTTTTCGGAATCACTGATCACTTCGTCATCGCGTCGGGCCAGAACAACCGCCAGGTGCGACGAATTGCCGAGGAAATCGAAGCTGCCGTCAAGGCCGCTGGCGGCGAGGGCTCCCGACGCGCTGAAGGGGTACGCGAAGGGTCGTGGATACTGCTCGACTTCGGCCCGTTCGTGGCTCACATCTTCCATCACGAGACTAGGGCGTTCTACAACATCGAACAGCTCTGGAGCGATGTGCCCAGGGTCGACTGGGTTGACCAACTTGCCCAAGTCAGCGAATCAAGTGCAGAAGATAGCCCCGGACAATCACCCAGTATGTCTACTGACCGGACCGTGTGAGCCAATCGTCGATCAACGACCCGGCGATCGACATGCCGCCGCGGGGGCAAGGTGGGAGGTCGTCGGGTGCGAACCAGCTGGCTTCGACAATCTCGTCTTCTTGAATGACGATGTCGCCCGATTCGTAGTTGGCTTTGAACCCGAGCATTAGAGAGTTCGGGAACGGCCAGGGTTGGCTACCGAAATACGAGACATCGGTAACGGCGATGTTGGTTTCCTCGAGGATCTCGCGATGCACTGCGTCCTCGAGGTTTTCTCCTGGCTCAACGAAACCTGCCAGCGTCGAAAAGAAGCGTCCTGGGAACTGCCGCCCCTGAGCCAAGAGGGCACGCCCGTCGTCTCGCTCAACCAGCATGATGACGGCTGGCGACAAGCGGGGGTAGGCCAACAACCCGCAGGTCGTGCAGCTACGCGCCCTATCGGTTGGGTGAGCCTTGGTCTGGCTTCCGCATCTCCCGCAGAACTGATGTGTCCGCGACCACTGAACGATTTGCTCGGCGCGTCCGGCGCTGTACCACTGTGCCTCTGGAACGCGGCCGTACACGGCACGGAGGTTGACTAGTTCGAAACCATCGGCAACGTCGGGAACATCATGGTGTTCGTGGTGGTCCTCGATGTCGACAGCCCAAACCCCGTGGCCGCCAATTGTGCCAAGAAAGTGGCGGCTCAGAGTGGCTCCAAGGGGCGGCTCAGCGCCGAAAGGAAGCGCATCGCCCTCGAAACCCAAGACCACGTGCCCCTTGTGCACGACGACCCAGTGGGCCTCGGCGCCAAGACCTTCTGGGGGAACGACAAGGGGTTCGAGGCGTGGTAGATCCATGACGCTGACGCTACCGCCAACTCGGCATCGACAGTAGAGTTTGCCAATGCTCGACCGGCCTATGCTCGCTCTCGACGCACACGGCCGCGATGTGTGGGTTGGTGTCAGCCCGCCATACGAATGGGGCCGGATCTATGGCGGGCTCGTTGTCGCCCAGGCCCTAGCCGCCGCGGCCGAAACGGTCGACCCAGATCATTTCGTTCACTCATTGCACTCCTACTTCATTCTCGGAGGC
>JAADHX010000285.1 GCA_013151655.1 Actinomycetota bacterium | reverse complement strand
GGAGCCTCGGAAAGTGCCAATACAGGCACCGAAGCACTCGTTTCGGTTGGCGTCAACTCTCCGGCGAGGAAGTCAGTCTTGGCTTCGGCCGTATTTAATGTGTACGTCGTGTTGGCTGACGCAGCCACCACCCCGATCGACACAACCAGCACCATCGATGCAAGGATTGTCTTCACTATCGTCATTGGATCGGTGAGTCTCATGTGCATTTCCTTTGGTTAGAACCGTTCAGCACTGCCCGGCGACCTACGTTGAGGTCAAATGCATATCGGTCGTTTTCTTACCCACAACAGTTAACGACAACCGGCCACGCCAGGAGACCCCCGAGCACGGATTTCTTCGGCGACGTCTGTTCAAGAGGCCGAAGTCTCCCCTGGTAGGAACATCGGGCCTGGCCAACAGTGGGCATACGGCGGATTGTTTGACCGATTCGACTATGACTGGCCCGAAGATCTCGCCGCGGCCCAGGAGCTTCTCGACGCGGTGTTCTGCAACGATCGCGACTACTTGCGTGAACATGGCTACTTGGTACCGCCCAAGACTCCCCTAACTGACTTGTCGCTCATTGGGATCTTGTTCCAAATGCCTCGGTCCATCACCGGCCAGCCCGCACCAACTGCCAACCGTGTCATTTCAGCAACCGGCCAAGACATCACAGGTTCGGCCACTGCTCTCATCCAGACCTACGGGATGTCTCCAGAGGAGGCGCTTCGAAGTCTTGTGCTGCAGACCATCTACGCCACATTTGCGCCATTCACCGCCGAGAATTTCGGCTCTAGACCCGATTCGGCTAGCTGGTGGATCGACCACGAGAACGGTTCGAGATTAGTACTGGCTTCGACAACCGACGAAGGTGACGAAGGTGACGAGGCGGCCAAATTGTTACTGGCCGATACCGGCCTGGATTTCACGGTCATACGAGTGCCATTTAGCAAACGTGACCTCGATAATGCGCACTTTGGCATCTTCGACAGCTTCTACACCAACACAATCCACGATCCGGACGAGATAGACCGCCGTCTAGGCCAGATAACCGCCATCGAAACCGACATCGTAAAGGGTGAGATGGTTGTAACCCTGTCGCCCCTTGCCGATGACGACATCGCCGACCTAGTTGCACAGTTGGTGGCCATGTACGAGCCAGCCAGACTCGTTATCGGCGAGTAGAACCAAGCAGCCGTACCATTTTGCGTGAGACCTCCCATCCGCGGTCCGCGCTGAGCCACCGCGGCGGGACCATCGCGGCGGGGCCGAGCGACCCCAGACGGTGGCCTATTGCGGGGCGTGCGCCCTGTATTCGCTTTGGCGTTGGAGAAGCCAGTACAAGAACGCGCTCATCACCCACACTGCGCCCGACAGCGTTAACCCTTGTGCCATGCCGGCCAGAGCAAGGCTCCGCGACCAAGCATCCGCACCAGAGATCCAACGCACAAACAGCACGCCATTGAGGGCCACACCGGTCGTCATGAGTGCAGCACCAATATTGGCCAACCTAAATCGCATCACACGAGGGCTCGTTACCCTCGACTCGCCCAGTAGCGGGCTGGCGACGCCCATGATCAGGTAACTGACGACAAGCAGCGATGCCACTACCAACAAGATCGGCGCGAAGAACACCGGTTGCCACCGAGCCTCGCCAAGGGTGAGCCCATCAGGCTGAAACAGCGAAGCCATCGTCAAAATCAGACCAAGAACTCCCGCCGCCGTCCCAGGCCACAACAATGCGATTCTTGGAGCCAGCAAGGCAAGTAGCTTCAGATGACGCACTCCATCTGCCACCGGATTGAGCTTCGACTCCCCCACTCTGGCCCGATACGGCAGGCGTACCTCGGCGATTGAGCAACCGCTCTCGCCAGCTCGCAGAAGCATCTCTGAGGCAAACTCCATCCCGCTCGTTTGCAGCTGTAGGTCGCGTATCCGAGCGAGCCTGAACGCTCGATATCCAGATTGGCTATCGCGGACTCTCACTCCGCTGCGCGTTACGCGTCGCAGAACGAAACTGATTACGGGCGTCCCGATGAGACGATGCGCCAATGGCATGGTGCCTCGGTTGACTCCTTCGAGTCGCGACGCAATAACCAGGTCGGATCCAGCTTCGATCTGGGCCAGAAGGACCTCAACATTGCTGAGGTCATAGGTGAGGTCTGCATCGGCCATCACTCCGATCTGACCGTTCGCTTCGGCTATGCCACGACGAAGTGCTGCACCGTATCCCGGCACTGATTCATGAACCACTCGAGCACCTGCGTCGCGGGCCAATTCAGGTGACCCATCATGGGATCCATTATCGACAACAATTACTTCGCCTGAGACCCCAGCGTTGCTGAGACCAGCGAAAGCCTCAGACACCGTGTCGGCCACCGATTCGGCTTCGTCAAGGCATGGCAAAAGGATCGACACCACCGGGTTCTCGCGATCGAGGTCGTGATCCATATGTGTCCTGAGGCCTGGCGACCCGACGATAGTCAAACAAGCCGGTTGCTCAACCCAGTCGACCGGTAGGTCAGACACAACACCAGTTAGATGATCCTAAGTGAAACAAGTGGCGCCGGGATACCGAAACGTCGCCGGAGGTGGCCTCAGTTCCCAGTGCAGTTGGGGACTTCGGGAACTAGCTGACCCCCGGCCCGGCCTGTTAGGGCCGGTCCGGGGGTCAAGAGTGATACGTAGGTTGTTAGCTCAATCCTGCGTCAACTCAGGGCCAGACCCCGGTTACTGTCGTTTGCACGCCAGCGACCAGGTTGATGGCCTGGCAGGCTGGGGTGAACCCGGCTGCCTCGCCGAAGCACACCACGTGTGGCCCAACTGGAAGGTCGGTCCACAAGCCCCAGTCGTTACGTGGCACGTCGTCGACGAAGATCGTCGACTGGTGCGGCGTCTGGGTAATTACTCGCAGAATGCCCCTTGCCTCGAAGGCGCCGTTGGTTGCGGTTGTTTGACCAGCCACAACGGTTTCGATGGAACATGCAGGCGTAGTGTGGTTTGGTACGTCGCCGTAACAAACCTCATAGGCACCTGGCGGCAACTTAACCCAGTTGAGGCCCCAGCGATCGGCGGTAACACCGTCGATCGAAATCTGGGAAGGCACACCGCCACCAAGTGTCGACGTGGTTGTCACCCTGAGCAGGCCATGGCCTGCCGGAGCGACACCAGCGCCGGGAACAAAGGTGCCAGTGAAGTTGGTAGTAGCGCCAGCTACCACGTTGAGTGTCTCACATGGTGGGGTGGTGAACCCGGCGACATCGCCGTAACAAACCTCGGTTGGACCAACGGGGAAGTCGGTCCATACGGACCAGTCATTGCGCACCACGCCATCGATGCTGATGGTGGACTGCACGGCTGGGGAGGTAACTACGCGGATGAAGCCCTGCTGGGTAAATGTACCGTTGACTACACCGGTGACACCAGGCGCAACATTGACTGTTTCGCAAGGAGCCGTGGCCCAGCCTTCGACATCGGTGAAGCACACTTCGTGAGCTCCAGGCGATGTCTTCATCCACGTGAGACCCCAACGGTCTGTTGGTGCTCCGTCGACAATGATCTGGCTGGCCACTGGAGGCACGGTTGTGACTCGCAGCAAGCAGTCGGCACAAGGTGCACCGATGATCACGTCGGAGAACGCCAGCCGCTCGATGTTAAAGAGCGTGTCCGTACCGTCGTCGCACAACGAGTTGATGTCGGGGCAGTTGCCTCCGCCACCGACGTCATTGCCGAGGCCTCTAGCATGGACCACTGTGACTGATCCGTCGACGTTCTCGGTGATGTCGTAGTCGGCCAACGGTCCGTCGAACTCAGCGGTATCGATGTCGGTGCCCGGCGGCTCCCACAGGATCTCACGAACAATCGTGATGTCACCAGGGTCGAGTGATCCGTCGAACACCATGGCCTGAAGATCGCTCATGCTGTCGTAGCGAATACCGCCCGCCAAGAGTTGAACGTTCAGCCAGGCGTCGCCATCGATGATGTCGTCGAGGCCGCGTCCTTCGATGAGGTCGCTGCCACCACCGCCGAGGATTATGTTGCCTGCGTCGAAGGAAGTCGCGCCGAACGGAAGCAGCTGGTCAAGGCCAGTGATCCGGTCGATGCCGTCCTGGTCAAGCGTGTTGGGGATGAGACCGCCAAAGAGGTCGGGGATCTCACCATCACCACGCAAGACGTCGTCGAACATCCAACCCGACAGACCTTCTACCAAGTCGAAACGGTCCGCAAGCGGGTCAACCTGGTTCGGCAGCCCCTCGATGCGTTCGAGGTCGGAGTCGGCTGGTTGTGGGTCGTCCTTATGGGTGACCCAGTCGAAGCCTTCAACACCGTCGAACTCGTCGGTTCCGGTGTCGGCGAACATGATGTCGTCGCCACCTTCACTTGCGAGGGCATCGTCGCCGGGACCGCCGCGCAGGACATCGTGGCCGTCGCTGCCCAGAGGGTTGTTTTCAAGCGGAGCAAAGTTGTCGCCGAACACCGCATCGGCTCCGGATCCGCCGTTGATCCAGTCGTCACCGTCGCCGCCAAAGATCACGTCGAAGGAGTCGCCGCCCTGCAACTTGTCGTCGCCGGTTCCGCCGAAGATTTCTCCGGGATCGGATCCGATAACGGCGAAGTCATCACCAGGACCGGGCTGCAGAAGGTCGAACCCGAGACCGCCATGGAGGGCGTCGTTACCCGGGCCGCCCTTGAGGTCGTCGTCACCGAAGGTGTCGGTGATGATGTCGTTGCCAGCGCCGCCGATGATGACGTCGTTACCGCCGAAGCCCTCGAGGCGATCGTCGCCATCGTGGCCACGAACGGTGTCGTCGCCCTCGCCTGCCTGGATCATGTCGCCAGCCGGACCGAAATCTCCGGTGCGTCCACTGAACAGCGCGTGATCGGCACCTGGGTACCGAATGGTGCCGTCAGGCATTTGCACCAGCAACAGCGTCTCGTCCCAGTCCGGCGTAGCCGGATCGTCCACGATGCCGCCACCAGGAATTGGCGCTACAACATCGAGGTCGAAGGTGTATGTCGGAACAGAGAACACGTTCGCCGGAAGTTGCTCGGCTGTGGTGTTACGTTCGATCAGCTCTGAGAACGAGTTGCCCTCAAGCTGAGCCAACAACGGAACGCCGGCCAGGCGGTGCAGGTAATAGAAACGGTCACCGTCCTGAAGGCTTTCCATCTGAAACTCGAAGATGAAGTTCAACGTCGAGCCAAGCAGCCCTCCGAAGATCTCGTTCTTCTCGGCAAGACCGCCAACCCAGAGGTCGATATCATCGACGCCTGTGGTAGCCGGCGGCCCAGTCATGAAGGCGTTGTCCGCCAACGCGATGTCAGCCGCAGCTCGTTTGCCCACAAGCGTGGTTGCAGCCTGAATGTCAGGGTAGATCCCGTAGGCGGCAACGAAGTTGCGCAGTGACGCCGGTGTCTTCAGCGAGAAGCTGAAGTCGAGCCAGCTGTCGTAAGGGGCAAAGATCGGGCTGCTGTTTGTCAGCGCGAAGATCTGAGCCCTCATCGAGTTGAGCCTCGGAACGCCGGTATCTCGGCCACGAGCGAGGTTGACCGCAGCGAGGTCGAGCGGCAAGCCGACAAGCTCGTTGCGAAGCGCCTCGACGACGAACTCGTCAATTTCCTCACCGATTTGAGTGGTCGTGCCTGCAAGAATTCCGCCGGCTGCTTCTTCGGGAGTCTTGGTGAATCCACCAAGACCGTCGGCGAAGAACTCAGGTGGGTTCAGGAAGGCCTCGATAAGACCGATCGAGTCATCGGCACCAGTGGAGGTGTCGAATCGCTGGATGTCTTCGTTCAGCATCGTGTGGCCGAAACGGTAAGCCGCGTTTGCGAACTCACTGGAGATCCGTGCGTCGATCGTAGTGTCGTAACCAACAAACACGTTCACCTGTGGCTGCACTGTGCGTGCGAATTCCTCAAAGGCGAGGTGCTGGTATTCCATCTCGGTTATGAACTTCGCAGCCTGGAACAAACGCTTGCCGTCCCACACGCCGCCTGGCTTCCACTCTGCGTAGAAGGCAAGCGCTTCGGTTGTGTCGAGTGGCGGAACCACTGACGCATCCAAGGTGGCCTTGATGTCATCGACAACGCGGTTGTGCTCGGCATGGAACACGTGGTGCACGGCGCTCAACGCAATGTTCTCATTGCAGCGACCGTCGCCACAGATGAAGTGCGTGTCGAGCATCTCGTTGTCGTAGGTGGTTGGGTCGCCGTCGTCACAGAACGTTGCGAGCTGCGAACCGGGTAGTGCCGGGTTGCAGGTCTCAACAGTGTCGGGAACGAGCCCTGGACCGGGGACAGCTGCGTGAGCAATGTCGGCCAGCCATGCACGCCCGGCGGGAACAACAGCAGTCGCCGGAACAGCGTTCAGGGCTGCGGTCGAAACCGGTGAGGCAAGGTCGCCTTCAACGAGCACGTCGTCGACTGTTCCTGCAATCAGGTCAGGTCCGACAGTCACGATCATTGGCATGCCGCGTAGTGGACCTGGGATATATGCGCCGTACAGATTGGCCGCCATCATCGGGACCGACAACACATCGACGTCGTCGAGTTCGAAACCGAGGACGTTGATGGCCTGGTTCTTGACATCGATCCAACGGGTGAGACCACCCGGAGCGCCACCAAGCCCGGCATACACAGTGCCTTCGAGAAGACGCCCGGTATCAAGCGGCGAGGTAGCAGTCAACACACCCGCACCGTCGGGATCGGCCCCGGCTGTGGTGTACTCACGCTGGAACACCTGCTGTGAAGGGCTCGAAGTGTAGGTCTGGTTCTGGTCGACGAATGGAGAGGTCTGGTTGACGGCCTGGGCACCAGGGTCATTTAGCTGGGCCCGGCTGATCAACATGAAGTTCGGACCGTCATCTGCTGTGAACGGAATGGTGTCAGCGCCGGCGTCGAACAGTGGGTCGTCGACCTGGAGCGGCATGAATACGAGCTCGCCGTCCTTGGTGGTGAGGTCGAGGCCATGATCGAAGAACTGCCCGAAGAAAGTGAGCGTCGCGTTGAACGGAGCCGAAAGGCCTTCGTCAGGTGTGACGTTCTCGATGTTGAAGCTCCCGCTTGGTCCAGGAACTGCGCCTACGCCGGCTGCTGCGATAGCGGCCGGGTTCGAGGCGGTCTGGTCGACGATCAGGTTCGAGATGATTCGAGGCTGGCTGTCGACAACAAGAGGACCGAACGGGGTCATCGGGTTCGGTGTGCCTGGCACGTAACTGCTGTTAGGCAAGGCCGGAGCACCTCCGGGACCGTCGATGTCGAATCCCTCAGCCGCACGCCATTCTGGCGTCGCGAGGCGAATGAACGGCTCATCGGTCGCACCGAACAACTCCTGGCCTGGAACCAAGTTGTTGCAGATGCCGTTAAGGGTACGAAGACCAAATGGAAGCTGATCTGCGCTGCCTGCCGGAGGTATCTGGTTCGGGCCTGGGCCGATCAGATTTCCGCACGGGTCGGCCGGGTCAAATGTCGGGCCGACGTGTTGCTCGGAGATCTTGATCTGGTCGAGAATGAACGCCAGGTCAGTGAGAGTGATCTCAAACCCTGCCCCAACCGGAGCTACGCCCGGTGGGAGGACGTCGGCTAGTTGCCACGGAAACAGACCGTCTCGCTCGGCGGCTGCTGCCGGCGACGTCGCCGTGGACACTGGCATGACGGCCGCGATGAGAACGACGGCCACAAGTGCCACGAACGCGCTGCGTGCCCTACGTGCTCTTTCGAAGAGACCGCCCTTTCGACTTGAGAGTTTCCCGGTGGATTCCATATGAATTTCGCCCTCGCTTCGGCCGCTGTGCGGCGTAGCCCTTGTGTTGTTGTTGCTGTCTGTTCCTGCTGTGCAGGTCTCTGCTTCGGCGACTGTGCGTCACCTTCTCACTCAGAGTGCTCACGTAGAGTAGTTGACGGCGACGTAGCGCCGCAAACAAAACCTCAGAAATTCCTAAACTCTGCCATCGAACGTGACGAGACGGTCAACCTGTTGGGACGCATCTCCCTAACGTGCGGGCACAATAGTCGCAGTTGAGCCCCCAACGTGGCGTTTCCATCGAAATATCCACACTTTGTGAGATCCGTTTCCTCTGCTACGCACCACCCGCGACTCGACTGGAACGTCACTGTACGTGTTGATGATTCGGGTTAGCAGTAGCACAGCACGCTCGCGGCCCTCGACACGTCTTATCGAGGCCCTGTCGTGGAGGCCCCGAGCTTCAGCTGGCGTCGCGGTTGATCACCATCGTTGTTGCGTGGGCAGCGGCCGCCATCACTGTTGCGGTGGTGATGATGAGAAAACACCGCGTGCCGGCCCTGGCTGGAAGGCTGATCCTCGCCGGGCTGACGCCAGAATGTGTGACGCAGATGGCTGAAACCATCGACGGTGAGTTTGGTTGGCAAGGCATCGCCGAATCGGTTCGGACAATTGCATTGGCGATATCACTAGGGCCGAACGCGACGATGCCATCGAGGTATTCACGTTGCAGAAGTGCGTCGAATGCGATTGCGTCGCCGTCGAGTAGGCAAACGCGTCGGAGCCCGGCATTACGCGCCGCGTGTTGAGCCGGTACCCTTCGCTCACAATGACCGGGTCCGACCGTGCGTTCCAGTTCGCACGAGCGTGGTGGCCCGCTCTAGTTCTGCTCGGTTTCTTAACTGCAGACCTGCGAATCGATCCTCTGAGCTGGTCGCCTGCACAACTCGGCCCTGAGTCGCACCGAATCCTCCTCAGCCTCGTCTGGGGCCTTGGCGCAGTTGCTATCCTCGCCTTGCGGGGTTCACGAGCAAACATCACAAGTTCGACACGTCTGATTGCAGCCGGACTCGCACTGGGCCTCGCAACGTCGGTCTTTAGCGATGAGCCCGGCCGCAGCGCCTCCATCGGTATCGGATTCGTGATCGTTACGGTCGCGACGGCGTTGTTGGCAGGTCGTCTAGGTCACGACACCACAATTCGCATCCTGATCGGTGGCCTCGCCGCCATATGTGCCGCGTCGCTCCTTCTTGGGCTTTTCGAGATCAGCACTTCATGGGAGTTATCTACTCCCCGGCGGTTGACAGGAATCTTGGCGGAGCCAAACTCTCTCGGGCAGCTCGGAGGCTTGCTCGCAGTCCTGAGTGGGGCGATGTGGTTCGAACACAAGCTGCGACCGACGGTCGGCGCCGGCGGCGTGGTCCTTGGAGTGTTGGTCGCGGCGCTTAGCCTCACGAGAACGATTGGCCTCGCGCTCGTCGTTGCAGCTTTTGTCGCCGGTTCCGTTCGTCGTCCGAAACCGACTCTGCTTCTGAGCGCGGTGCTTTCGGTAGTTGGCGCCGCTGTCTTGTTCGCTGTTGGGACCGACTCGATAACGAATCTGATAGATCGCGGCCAAGGAGTCGAGGAGATCGCGACCCTGAGCAACCGACTGAATCTCTGGGAAGTCAGTATCGACGAGATCGAGTCCCGTCCGTTGACTGGTCACGGTTTTGGGTCAGGTCCTCGGCGCTTCGAACTTGCTCTCGACCAGGGTCGCTTGCCGTGGATCTACTCGCCAAGCTCTCACAACCTCGGGCTGGAGATAGCGCGCGAAGTCGGCTTGCCAGCCTTTGTGCTCATCGCAATCGGAGCAGCCATGGGCGCTTCCCGCATGGGAACCACCCGGCCAGCGATGTTCGCCTATTTAGCTTTCAGCGCGTTGCTGATGCCAACCACAGGAGTTCCTGGCACCTTAACGGTGGCCTGGGTTGTCGTCACCGCTGGCGACAAGAAGCACAACTCATGCTAGATGGCTCACTTTTTAGAACCATATCCGTACCCGTAGTACGACTCGCGTTTCTCGCGAGAGTGCGAAATGATCACACCGCCGACTTCGACACCGCCCTGTTTGAGTTGCGTCAAAGCACCCTCGAGATCTCGACGGGTCGTCTTGCCCATGCGGACCACGACGAAGGTGATGTCTGCGCTTCTGGCCAAGATCATGGCGTCGGACACAGCCAGCACTGGTGGCCCATCGATCACAACGATGTCGCGTAGCTTGTTCAATGACGTCAACACTCGACTTACTGCCTCGATGGAGAGCTCGCTACGGTCAGTTGGCTCATGTTTCGTGTTAGTGATGAGCACAGTAAGTGACGTCGCTCCCCTCCCGGTCTCGTACCAGATGTTCTCCGTGGCCTCAACTTTTTGATCTAGGAGGGCCCGAAATCCGTTTCTGACTCTGGTTTGAGCAAAGAGGTTGCTTACCGACGAGTTCAATAGATCGCCGTCGAGCAGGAAAGTGTTGTTACCCGCACGGGCCGATGCCAACGCCAGGTTAGACGACGCAACGGTCTTACCCTCGTTCGCCGCGGCGCTCGTGAAGAGCACCGAAACTGGCGTCTTGCCTGCTGCCGCCACCTCGATAGCGCTGCGCATGTAGCGAAATGCCTCTGCCTCGCGTTGCGAACCCGCATAGGCCACCACAAGAGCCGATGCACCCTTGCGGTACCTCCGACGGAAGCGCGGAATGGTGGCTATAACGGGAACGTTCGGTCCAATAACCGACCGAACCTCGTCGAGCAGGTGTAGTCGGCCCCGCACCCGCGAGGCGATGAGCACGGCACCGAAGCCGAGAAACAGTGCTACCAGGCCGAACTGAACACCTCTCACTACCGATGAAGTAGAGGTCTTTCGGGCGGGCGAGGATTCCTCGATGACCCTGACCTCGCCGTCCACCGTCCGCTGAAAGAACTCACGTTCCTGAATAGCCACGTCGATCTCGGTCAACCGATTGAGAGCAGCCGCGGTTCGGTTCTCGAGGACACCAACCTCGGCCTCAGAAATCGACTCGCGAGTGTCATTCAGCACCTGAACTATCGAGTCAACTAACCCGGACTGCTCGCCTTGTTGAACCCTCAACGTTTCGAGCTCAAGGCCGAATGAGGCCACGGCCTCGTCGAGACGCTCAGCGGCGTACATCTCAATAAGCGCGCTGACCGCCAGTTCGGCCGTAGCCGCTGAGGTCGCTTCAACTCCGACGATAATCACCGGCGATTCTTCGGGTTGTGATGTCACGATGCCAGTGATTTCAGGACCGAGTCTGCCCAGCCGTGCCTGAAGCTGTACGAGGACTCTGGAGCTTTCGAGCCACCGTTTCTGGGCTTCAATCTCGATGCGAGCATCGGTTGTCCGAGACCCAGGCGATGTGATACCCCGCGACACGTCGTCGGTTAGTTCGATCACGCCTTCAGACACGAATCCTGACTCGCCATCCGAAGCAGCCCAAGCGATTATTCCCGCCGTCAGGGCCACAGCGATAACACCCAGAACCGTCCGACGCAAGACCAGCGCAATTCGCTGAAGGGCCGGATCTCCAGCTGATGAAATGACTTCTGATTCTGCCACAGCTTCTCATGGTTCGTTGGTCGACTTGTCTGCCATAGTGGAGGGCACTGCACCGGAATCGACGAGGTAGAACGAGGGCACCGGTCGATGAGTGCAACACATAGATCCATCGGACCAGACACGCACGAAGTTAGTCGTTACGTCAGGGTCCGATACCGTGTCCCGGGCCTACATTGCAGGCCCTGACACAGCTGCGCCACCGACGCTAGAAACGAACGACTGCGTCGCCACAACTTGCAGCCGCGTCCGTACCGCGAAATAGGACAATCCGTTCTTTATGACGATGCTGGTTGAGTACACAGCCGCCGCTCCTGCAACGCCGAAAAGTTCGGTAGCGGGCACGAGAGCTATAACCATGAACCCCATCGCGACTAGTCCGATTCTGAGCTCTTTGTCTTCGGCCCTCGTCATTAGAAGCAGTTCTGAAACAAGGCCCGTCAAGGCGTTAACAACATGACCGACCGACGCGATCAGCAATATCGGGTAGGCCGAGACGAACTCCTCGCCGAAGATTCCGAGCACAAACCGACCAAACACCACAACGCCGAGCACGAACGGAAAGAAAGTGGCTACCGACAGCAGACGCGAGTTTCTAAACTGTCGCCGAAGGTCGGTCATCCGGTTGTCAGCCCATGCGGCCGAAAATACTGGAGCAAAGACTGCCGCTAGACCGACGAGAATCAAATCGGCGACACTCAAGAGTCTGAACGACAGTGAGAATCGGCCAGCGTCTGCACCCGATACAAGCAGCGGAACCACAAGAACCGGCATCGACCAGAGACCAAAGCCGACCAAAGCCGAACTCATGAATCGGCGCGACTCTGCTGAGCGACCCGAATAGGGCTCTACCTCTACTGGGACCAGGGTTCGTTGTGTAGTCCGTAGAACTAACGATGCCCCGACCATACTGACGACAACACCGATTCCATAAGAGACGACCCAAGCGACAATTGTTGCTTCGCCTCCAGCGAACACCAGCAGTGCAACAAGAATCATCGTTACCAGCGGAGCTACCGAGAATTCGAAGGCCAGACCCGCCCGAGACCATCGGCGGGCTTTGAGCACATCGGCCAACAACTTCAAACGTGCCGCTGCCGTTCCTCCGACCCCGGCAATGAGTATCACTGCGGCCGCATCGCTTCGTCCGAGCACCACCGCCACGGCCGCCCCGACCAGGCCGACAAGGGCCGAGCCTGCGAGCATGTATCTGACAGCACGCTCACCCGAGTGGAATAGACCGAGGGCAGAGTTCCCTTGCGGCAGTCGGCTTGCATCTCGCAGCAGTTGTGGGCCGACGCCTAAACCAAGCAGAACCTCAGCGATCCTGAACCACACCGAGATGCCGATATAGATCGCCACCGCAGACGCACCGAGACTTCGGCCTATCAAGACCGTGATGCCAAGCTGCAAGACGGCGCCCACCCCACGAGTGGTTATTCCGGATAACCCAGAAGCGACCGATACGCGCGATGTCGAGGCACGGGTCATGACGCCGATACCTCATCAAGTTGGGGCGAACGAGACGCCAGCCCGGCGGGTGTAGCCGCTGAGCTGCCTTTGTGCTCGTTCTGGTCGAGGCCTTGGGTGGCAGCCTTGTCGATGCTGATCTGTACGGTCAGGCCGGCCAACAAGAACCACGTCATGAGCGTTGGAGGGAACAAGAAGGTGTTGTCAATTAGCCACATCGCCGCGGTGGCAGCTAGTCCGAACCAATACACAGTTCCCTCAGAGCCGAGCGATTCCCTGATCATTTTGAACGGAACGGCCACTAGCGCCACCATGGCCATGAAACCAAACAGCCCATAATTCGCAATTATTGCCGGTATGCCTTCAAGTTGGTCTTCGACCGGGTTAATCGACCAATCTCCAAAAGTGGCCGAATGAAAGAACTCAAAGAACGATTGGGATGTCAGATCCGACCACCAAGCTGCATATCCGTCGGTTCGCCCCGCCGCAGTTGGGTCAGCGAGTGACTCGAACACGTAACGTTCGACGAGGAACGTTGTCGAGCCCGTCAAAATGTACCCAAGCAACATTGCTCCGGCCGCGACAAACAGCACCGATGCCATCGTGGCGGCACGCGTTGCGATCCACGGGGGGCGATATCGGGGCGAGAGAGCGATAAGAGCAGCAACCACAAACCCAAGGGCACCGGCCCTGGCCAGAGACACCGCCACTCCTAACACGGCGCCGAGTAGAGCTAGCACCGCCAGACCTCTTAACCTGCGATCTACGCGAGATGCAAACAGGGCGAACCCCAGGCCCGAAAGCAAGAAAGCGGCGGCCAGGTTGCCATTATGATAAAACGACGGGCTCTTCAGGGTGCCTGAAGCTGTTCGGATCGGGTTGTTCCTGATTAGATCTTCGCCGTAGATGTGGGTCAGCCCCGGAATCGCTGTTTCAGATACTCCAAAGAGGTTCTGAGCCAGGCCGTAGAACCCCACAGCCACAGTCGAGCAAAGAACGACCACAAAGACTCGTTTGGTGTCCTTGGTGCGTAGTCCGGCATGAAAAGCGAGTGGCGAACCGACAAGCAACAGCCACGTGGTGAGATCAACAGTGTCCAGCGAACCGAGATTGGCGACCAGACTCAAGATCAGGATCCAGACGAGACCAAGATGCACCCGTGTAAATCGGCGCGATTCAGCTCGCCTTCTGGCTGGGTACCCGGGATACGCGAAGTGAAACGCCCCGTACACCATCACGACCACAGACGCGACGGTGAGTGGCACGTCGCCGACATTCAAGCCAGCCTTGGGAAACACCAAGGCAACTATCCAGATGGGCGCGATCAACACGGTCGTTGGTCTGCTGATGTTTCTTCAGGCCCATAAGCCACTGAGTTTCGCCCTTGCCGTCGGTTCAGTCAACGTGAGTTGAGAGTTCGCCCTGCACCAATCACATCGACCAGTTCACCACATATTGTGAGACTCGGCTAGTGTGGCCGCCATCATCCATCAGGTCCGAAGGCGCGGAACTCGTCAATGCGGCCGCTTTTGGGCGGCTCCGATCGACATCACGACGAACTATCCAGGAGAGACTATTGCCACTCTCCGTGAGGCCCGGTACGTTCGGAGCTGTTGGCGGTGACGACGGCGTCCGCATCTCGGACATCGAGGATTACCTCCACCGACAGCCCAGCCGTCCATCAGCCAACACAACCTTCGATCCCGAGCCGAACAACGAGGTGAACCACACATGAGATCACGCTTGGCAGTTTTCACCACCTTCGTTTTGATCGCCAGCATCGTGAACTTCGACGTTCGCACCATCCCTTCAACCAACGAGGCCAGCGCCAACCCGGTACCAACAGCTCAGTCGTTGACGCTCCCGGTACGCCAAGCCGCACTCGCTCCAGCGGACATCGCCGCCGCCTATCTAGTCGCGAACGCCGAACGAATGGGCCTCTCAGCGTTCGATGTGTCCGATCTGGTTGTTACAGATGTAGTCAGAACCGAACACAGCGGGGCCACCACCGTCTACTTCCAGCAGCGGTTCAGAGGCATCGACGTCTTCGGGGCGCTCACAAACGTGATCATCGGTTCAGACGGATCTGTGGCTGGTAACGTCGGCACCCTAGTACCTGGGCTTCAACGGCGAGGTCTGACCATCGCGCCACGTACCTCTTTTGAGGAAGCAACGGTTGCGGCGTCGAGTGCTCTTGATCTAGCGCCAAGCAAAGCGTTCGTTCCTGTCGGATCGGCCCGCGGTACATCACAGCAACTCCTACTCACTGACGGTGGTATTTCGAAGAGCGATATTCCGATCCGACTGGTATTCCAACAGGACCCAGACGGCATGCTCAAGTTAGCGTGGGAGCTCACCATCGAGGAACTCGATGGAACCGACTGGTGGCAGATCAGAGTCGATGCTGCCTCTGGCGTCGAACTCGACAGAAACAACCTGATTGCCAGCGACAGCTACACCGTGTACCAGGCACCTGTTGAAGCGCCCAGTTTTGGACCACGAACAGTCGTCGTAAATCCAGCCGACCCTGCTGCATCTCCGTTCGGATGGCACGACACCGACGGTGTCGCAGGTGCCGAGAGCAACTTGACCCAGGGCAACAATGTCGTCGCATACACAGACACAAACGGCGACAACATCATCGACCCAGGTAGTCAACCCGATGGCGGAGTGCCTTTGGTATTCGATTTCCCCATCGATCTCCAGGCCGCGCCTACCGCGTACAAGGACGCTCTGGTAACGAATCTTTTCTACTGGAACAACGTCATGCACGACATCTTCTATGCGTACGGCTTCAACGAAGCAGCGGGCAACTTCCAGGTGAATAACTACGGAAATGGTGGTGCCGCTGCAGACGCTGTCCAAGCCGAAGCCCTTGACAGCACCGACCTTAACAACCCGCAGTTCCTGAACAACGCCAACTTCGCAACTCCTCCGGATGGTACGGCCCCGCGAATGCAAATGTTCCGCTGGACCGCCGCCAACCCTGATCGTGGCTCAAGCTTCGACAGTGGCATCATCGCCCACGAATACGGTCACGGTGTCAGCAATCGATTAACCGGCGGCCCTAACAATGTGGCCTGCCTCGCGGCGAACGAATCGCCTGGCGAGGGGTGGAGCGATTTCTTCGCCCTCGTCATGACTATGAAACCCGGAGATGCTGGCGTAGATGCCCGCCCGATCGGCACCTATCTCATCGACGAAACTCCAGCGGGCGTGGGTATTCGCACCTATCCATACACCACAAATCTTGGGATAGACCCTCGAACATACGACGAAATCAAGACCGCTTCTGTCCCCCATGGCGTTGGATCTGTGTTCACCACCATGTTGTGGGAGATGACATGGAGCCTCATCGATCGAGACGGCTTCGACCCAGACCTCATCGGCGGCACCGGAGGCAACATCACCGCAATACAACTCGTCATCGATGCCCTCAAGCTACAGCCATGCAACCCGGGATTCGTCGACGCACGAGACTCGCTCTTGTTGGCTGACAGCCTAGGTTTCGCCGGTACGAACGAATGCCTCATCTGGGAAGCCTTCGCCAAGCGAGGCCTCGGTTACAGTGCTACCCAAGGCCTGGCAGCCAGTCGCCTCGATGGCACGGAGGCCTTCGATCTACCACCACAGTGTCGCGACTTGCAGCTCAACAAGTCGGTCAACGCCAGCCAGATAGCCAGCGGCGCCCAGCTCATATACACACTCGACGCGACGAACAACTCCGCCTCCCCACTTACCGGGGTCACTATCACCGACGCTGTCCCTGCTGGTACTACGTTCGCTGACGGGTCAGCCGACTGCGGCGGGAGCGAGTCGGGTGGTGTCGTGACTTTCCCGATTGGAGTTCTAAACCCAGGAGCCACCGCGACGTGTTCGTTTGTAGTCACAGTCGATTTAGGTCCGATATCGGTCGATCTTTTCACAGAAGACTTCGAGGCTGGCACCGCGGCCTGGACCATCAGCCACGGGGTCGGGACAACCGATTGGGTGACTTCAGCGGTCAACCCACACAGCCAAGCTACATCGATGTTCGCGGCCAACATCGCGACCACCAGCGATCAGATGATCGAGACCGCCGCGCCCACAGCGATCGGTCCAAATACTGTGCTTCGATTCTGGCACAGCTATGACACCGAACTTGGCTGGGACGGCGGAGTGGTCGAGGTATCGACCGACGGAACCATCTGGACCGATGCGGGCGCGATGTTCACCCAGAATGGCTACCCGGTGACGCTGAATTCTTCGCCAAACCCTTTGAGCGCACGCCAAGCTTTCTCTGGCAATAGCGCTGGGTACATAGAGTCAGTCGTAGATCTCTCGTCATTCTCAGGGTCAAGTCTGTATGTGCGTTTCAGATTTGGCACCGACTCGGTCGTGGGTATGGACGGGTGGCATATCGACGACGTGCGTATTGTTGACGAGGTTCGAATCGACAACAGCGCCGATGCCGTTAGCAAAAGCCAAAACGACGAAGTCAGCACCGTGGTTGTGGGACACGGACTGTTGCGGGTGACCACCGTTCCCGCGGTTCCGTCGCAGATATCTCTGGACGGAATAAGGCTCGATCGATGGGGCATCGACTGGATGAAGCTGACGCCTGGCTCTTATGAGGTGTGCTTCAGCGACATCGAAGGCTGGCAGACTCCGCAATGTTCAACGGCGATAGTCACGACGGGGACAACAACCACCGTCGACGGAACGTTCACCCGGCTCGGAAACGTCAGGGTTACCACCAACCCGGGACTTCCAGCCACGATCTCAGTCGATGGCGTGCCAGCCGACGACTGGGAGGTGTGGGTAGACATGACCGCAGGGCCTCACACCATCTGTTATGGCGACGTTGCCGACTTCATCACTCCAGCGTGCGAAGTAATCACCGTCGTCGCTGGCGCCCCGCTTCAGACAGTTACCGGTAACTATGCGCCTAGTCCTGGCGCCCCGGGCCCCAACGGACACGGATTGCTGCGCGTCAGTACTAACCCAGCCGTAGCGTCGCAGATTTCAGTCGACGGAATTGTCAGGGACACTTGGGGCCTCAACTGGGTCAAAATGCCGCCCGGAAGTTACGAGATCTGCTTCAGCGATGCCGTCGACTTCGTTACGCCTCCCTGCAAAACCACCGTAGTTGCGGCTGGCCAGACATCAACCGTAAACGGACAGTTTGTCGCCGGCGGCTACCTCCAAGTGATTACCGACTCTCCACACCCGTCGACGATCTTCGTCGACGGGTTCCCTCGAGATGACTGGGGAATCTGGACCGACATCGCGGTGGGTGACCATCTGGTCTGTTTCGGTGAAGACGCCGGGTTTGCGCCACCATGTCAGTCCGTAACCCTGTTGCCTGGTGGTAACTCGCCAGTAACGGGGACCTGGCCACCGTAAGCTCACCGATACGACTCCCATTGCGAGCACCGATGCCTCAACTGCCAAAACCGAGCCGCACTTCGGTCGGAGTTTCCATGATGGTCGGGGTGATTTTGGTACTGATCGCTGGAACAATCATGGTTGCTCGCCGCGAGAGCATTAGTCAGGTAGCAAACAGAAGCGGCCCGGCGCCAGTCGCCGCGGCCACTCAAGCTAGCGTCACGACCGACACGCCGATCGCAGACGCACAAGATAGTGCCGACTCAACCGAGCCCGCCCACGAGACCACCGCAACCACCCCTCTGTCTTCGTCGATCGACGCGTCGCAACAATTAGCGACCGTCGCGCCAAGCACCACTGCGGGTCTCACCACCACGACTTTGGCCCCGACATCGGCCGCAGCGGTGGTGCAAGACTCCACCTCTACCAGCTCAGAGACGAGCCAACCAACTGGCGCGTTGGCAAGTAACACAACCACCAGCACCGATCTCGGCAGCCAAGAAA
>JAADHX010000312.1 GCA_013151655.1 Actinomycetota bacterium | reverse complement strand
AGAACGTGTCGAGGTTCTCATCGTTACCGAAACGATTAGTGCCGGTACGCCGGCCGAACTTGTGGCCGAGTCGGTGAGGGTCGAATCGATACCGGCCAAAGTGCGAGCACTAGACGCGGTAGTCGACTTGGTGCCTTTGGAGGGCATGGTAGTTGCGGTCGATCTTCAGCCGGGTGAACAACTCATCTCCACACGGTTTATTGAGCCAGATCTTCTGACCCGTACCCGGGTGACAGTGCCAGAAGGCACCGTCGAGGTCACCTTGTCGCTCGATCCCCACCGTGCCGTCGGCGGCGCGCTGTTTCCAGGTGACGAGGTCGTGGTTTTCGCGTCATTCGACCCGTTCGAGATTGGCGGCGCGCCAGTCTCGCAAACCCCAGAGGGCGAACCGCTCGTCGAGATCGATGGCATTCTCGTTCCTGCCGACACAAAAACACCCAACGCCACAAGCCTCATCCTGCAACAAGTGCTGGTCACCAACGTTCAGGTCGAAGAGATACCGGTCATCGAAGAAGGCACAGAGGAACAAGCCGAACGTCGCGGCCTCGCCCCATCTGGCAAATTGCTGATCTCGCTAGCAGTGAGCCCCGAAGATGCCGAGCGACTCGTGTTCACCGCTGAGCACGGCTTGGTGTGGCTCGGCCGCCAACCCGGAGAAATCAATCTAAGAGACACTGAAATTCAGACCAGAGGCCGCATCTACGGAGAGAACTCGCCATGAGCGTCGTCGCCTTCGTAACCAACGAACCGGGCGTAGATCGCGAGCTGTCAACCGAACTGGCCGACCACACGATCCAGGTGTCTTCGATCGCTCTTGGCCCAACGGCCTCACCGATGTTCATCGTCGAGTCGTTGCCAACAGGTGGGGATCTAGTGGTAGTGGTGGCGGCAGATATTCCTGCCGATCGGGCACTAGCTGTTCTGGAACACATCGACCGCAACCGGCCGACCGCCGCGACGGTGTTGATTACCGATTCCGACAGCGCTCTGCTGCGCAGGGCTATGGCCGTGGGCGTGCGATCGGTGATCTCACCAACGGCATCGCTAGAAGAACTAGCCGACACGGTCAGAGAAGTGATGGCATGGCTTGCCAGACGCCGTCAGGTTTTGGTCGGCGTCGACGGCGACCCTGAACGGAGGGTGCTCTCAGTCCTGAGCGCCAAAGGTGGCACCGGCAAAACAACTGTCGCCTCGAACGTCGCAATAGCGCTGGCCACAGTCGCACCTGGCCAAGTTGTGTTGGTCGATTTCGACCTACAGTTCGGCGACGTCGAGTACGCGCTTCGCCTGAAACCAGAACAAACAATCGCCGATCTTGGCCGTGCCCGCGACCGGGTCGACGCCACCTCGGTCAAGGCATTCTTGACCGCCCACCCATCCGGCGTGTTCGCCCTCTGCGCACCGTCAAGTCCTGCCGAATCCGAAGATCTGAGTGCTGTAGTGCTCGATCGGGTCATCGACCTGCTTGCCTCTCAGTTCCGATATGTCGTCATCGACACTGCCGGCGGAATCGACGACGCGTCGCTCGTCGCGATGGATCACGCTACTGATCTGCTGCTGATGAGCTCCACCGACATCCCCTCGGTTCGGGCGCTACAAAAGACCGTGCACGCCCTCGGCAGTCTCGGATTCGCCGATCGGAACTGGCACTACATACTCAACCGCAGCGATGCCAAGGTGGGCCTGACCCCCGACGATGTGCGCGAAGCAATCGGCATGCCAATCGACCTCGCGATTCCAGACACCAAAGCCATGACCCTCGCCATGAACCAGGGCTCGCCGCTAATAGAAACCGACCCCAGGGCGGCAGCGAGCAAGAAACTGACAACGTTCGTCCAGCGGTTCATCCCCGAGATCCAAGCCGAACCGATCCGAAAATCCGCCTTCTCGTTGCGGAGTTCACGATGAGTTTGGGGAACAGGCTCAAGGCCGTAACTCCCGAGAGCGACGAGTCGATCGCATCGCTCGTAGGCGGCGCGCCGGTCGCCGCCGCACCATCGGCCGACCCATTTGCCGCCGTAAAGGAACGGGCCCAGCGGGCCCTATTCGACCGACTCGGCACCAGAATGTTCGACGCCGAACTCGACGAAGCCGAACTACTCGAGATGGTCAGCACCGAACTAGTTGCAGTGCTCGAAACCGAAGCAGCAGCGTTAACCCCCGACGAACGCCAAGGGTTGGTCGAGCAGCTTTGCGCCGATGTGCTCGGCCACGGACCGATCGACGAGCTCTTGGCCGACGAGTCAGTCACCGAGATCATGGTGAGTGGAACCTCGCGAATCTATGTGGAGCGCGAAGGTCGGCTCGAAGAGAGCGACATCCGCTTCCTCAACAACGAACACCTACGTCGCGTAATCGAACGAATTGTCTCTCGTGTTGGCCGGCGCGTCGACGAGAGTTCGCCAATGGTCGACGCCAGGCTTCCTGATGGAAGCCGTGTCAACGCAATCATTCCCCCTCTTTCGGTTGACGGCCCGGCACTAACGATCCGAAAGTTCGCCAAAAAAGGCCTCACCGTCGACGACCTCATCACCAGAGGATCAATATCGCGAGAGGTGGCTGATTTCCTCGAAGGTTGCGTGCGCGGCAAGCT
Source organism: Actinomycetota bacterium (assembly GCA_013151655.1). Taxonomy (GTDB): domain Bacteria; phylum Actinomycetota; class Acidimicrobiia; order Acidimicrobiales; family Poriferisodalaceae; genus JAADHX01. The sequence goes on along the minus strand of JAADHX010000312.1, from coordinate 658 downwards.
CAACATTCTGGTCAGTGGAGGAACCGGCAGCGGTAAGACCACCCTGCTCAACATCGTTTCGTCGTTCATTCCAGAAGACGAACGCATCGTCACCATCGAAGACGCCGTCGAACTGCGGCTACGCCAGCGTCACGTGGTTCGACTAGAGAGCCGCCCGCCGAACATTGAGGGCAAAGGCTCTATCTCCATTCGAGACCTAGTGCGGAACTCGTTGCGCATGCGCCCAGACCGCATCATCGTCGGTGAGGTTCGTTCTGGTGAGGCACTCGACATGCTTCAGGCGATGAACACCGGTCATGAAGGTTCTCTCTCGACCCTTCACGCCAATACCCCACGCGACGCAATTAGTCGGCTCGAGACGATGGTCCTCATGAGCGGGATCGAACTTCCGGTGCGAGCCATTCGCGAACAGATTGCGTCGGCCCTCGACCTGATCGTGCAGATCGGACGACTTCGAGATGGCAGCCGCCGGGTCGTGAAAATCTCGGAGGTAAACGGTCTCGAAGGCGACATCATCACGCTGACCGACCTGTTCGAGTTCGATGCCGCGGCCGGTGTGGATGCTGATGGCATGTTCCTCGGACAGCTTGAGGCCACGGGCTTGAGGCCCCAATGCGGCCCAAGGTTGGCCGACCAAGGCATCATCTTTCCCGCCACC
>JAADHX010000162.1 GCA_013151655.1 Actinomycetota bacterium | reverse complement strand
ACGCTGGCGGTTCCGTTTCTCGTCCTGATTCTTGTACTCGCCTCGTACTTCGGCCGAGGCGCAATTGTGACTACTGTGCTGCTCGTTGGAGTCCTCTGGGCTCGACCCGCTCGGCTGTTACGTTCACAGGTGCTGAAACTCCGAGAGTTTGGTCATGTCGTGGCCGCCGACTCCATGGGGGCCAGTCAAACCAGGATCCTGGTGCGCCACGTGCTCCACAGGTTAGTTCCGCTGCTCCTGTCTCAATTCGTTCGCGCAGCAGCGGTTGCGGTGATCGTGCAGTCTGGCGTGGCGTTCCTCGGACTTGGCGACCCCGACCGTGTCAGTTGGGGAACAACCCTTTTCTGGGCCAACAACGGAAGTGCTGTGCTAACCGACGCTTGGCTGTGGTGGATCGTGCCGCCAGGCGTCGCACTGACTCTGCTGATCGTTGGCCTGGCATTTGTCGGGCTGGCTTTCGAAGAGATTGCCGACCCTGGAGTCACGTCCCATGGCTGGCGGCCTGGTGTTCGTCGAGTCTTGGAAGACACACCACCGGGTCTCGCCGATGACGACTTAGCGCTCCAAGTTAACGACTTTGGCATCGTGTACGGCGAGACAACGGTCGTCGACGGTGTCGATATCTCCGTTCAGCGCGGTCGCGTATTCGGCCTCGTCGGCGAGTCTGGCTCGGGGAAGTCCAGCTTGGCATTAGGTCTGCTGGGGCTACTTGCCGCTGGTGGACAGGTGAGCCGCGGGTCCGCCTTGCTGGGTGCAGTCGATCTTCGGCGTCTTGGAAGGGTTGGCCTGTCCAAGTTGCGTGGGCGCGAGGTGGCCATCATCCCCCAAGCCGCGATGAGTTTGCTCGATCCGACGATGACGATTCTTCGACAGGTTCAGGAATCCACGGAGCTAACCGCCGACAAACACACGGCCAAACTTCGCGCCGTCGAAATGCTCGAAAGAGTGGGCATCCCGAATGACCGACACGGAGCGTTCCCCCATGAACTCAGTGGTGGCCAACGCCAGCGCGTGGTGGTAGCCATGGCTGTCGCGAACCAACCGAAGCTACTTATCGCCGACGAGCCAACCACAGGCCTCGATGTCATCACTCAGCAGGAGATTCTGACGCTACTCGAAGAACTTCGGAACGAACTCGCACTCGACATCCTGATCATCTCCCACGACTTGCATCTTATCGCTGCTGTCGCCGATGACATCGCGATCATGTACGCCGGCGAAATCGTCGAGACTGGCGCGACCGCCGACGTGCTCGCCATGCCGATGCACCCATATACCCGGTTGCTCGTCGCGGCAATGCCTCTCCTCGATGGCCCACCACGTGCAGCGAAACCAATTCCAGGCGACGCCCCAGATCCGACCGAAACCATTGTCGGATGTACTTTCGCGGCACGCTGCCCCATGGCAGAGGCTCGGTGTCACGAGGTAGCACCTGAACTAACGACCAGCGAACAGTGGGGCACAACCGCGCGAGCGATCGCTTGCCATGTGACCGTACGTGAATCTGACGGGGCAGTCTCGTCATGACAATCGCTCTGAAGTTCGATGACGTCTGTGTGAGCTACGGAGCTAGTCGGCGCAATGCAGGAGTCGATGCACTGATGAATGTCAACTTGACAATCGATTCAGGCGAACGAGTTGCGGTGGTCGGGCGAAGCGGTGCAGGAAAAAGCACGATTGCCAAGCTGGCCTGCGGGTTGACCAAACCCTCGTCTGGATGTGTGTCGGTATTCGGCACCGATGCGAGTCGAGCATCACGAAGGGAGTTGCGACGGCTGAGGCACCGCATGCACCTCGTTTTTCAGGATCCGTACCAGTCGCTCCATCCTGGATTACGCGTAGGAGACCTCGTCAAGGAACCGCTGTTAATCACCGGTCGAGGACGCACAACAAAATCGGCGGTGCCCGATGCTCTGGCCCGCGTCGGTCTAACTCCACCGAGTCAGTTCATGGATCGAGCACCGGCTACGTTGAGTGGCGGGCAACGACAGCGCGTCGCAATCGCCAGGGCTCTCGTCGCTCGCCCGGAGCTTATCCTTGCCGACGAACCCACAAGTATGCTCGATGCCTCGCTGCGGGCAACGATTGCGAACTTGCTGCTCGAACTACAAGCCGAACAGAACGCGGCCTTGATATTTATCACCCACGACCTTGCATTGGCCCGCCAGGTCGCTAACCGAATTGTTGTGCTCTCGGAGGGAAGGGTCGTGGAAGACCGTCCAACTGAGGAGCTACTGAGCGATCCAGAACATGTCGAAACACGCAAACTTCTCGCTGCGGCGAGACAACAACCCAAGGAGATGTGAAATGACTCAACGGAAGCTAGTTTTCTTTACAACTGCCGACCCACGAGCAGATACTGGACCGTTTTTTCGCGCGTACCACTTTGCGAACGTAGCGTCGAAGCAAGGGATCGAGGCCGAGGTGCGTCTCGCTGGATCTGCAGTCGAGGTTGCCAATCTTGACGTTCTCCCAAACACCGAAGCCGGCGACGAGATCCGCAACAAGATCCGCGAGTCAATTGATGCGCCGTTTGACGTCACCTTCTGACCGTTCTCATCCGATGCCCGTGGGGTATCAGCAGACAACGTTGCCGAGATCGGTGGCCGCTTCCGAACCTTAGGTGAAATCTTCACCGAAGTTGCGAACGGCACCGCCGAGTTTATATTCGTCGGCGGATGATCAAGATTGCGTTCGCCGGCAAGGGTGGCTCCGGTAAGTCGTCCATATCGGGCACCTTCGCGCGGATTGTCGCCCGGAAGGACAGACCAGTTCTAGCGCTCGACAGTGATCCGGTACCCGGCATGCCGTTTTCGCTCGGAATTCCGGTCAACGACAGCCCGACGCCCGACGACGTTGTTGTCGAGGGACCTGCGAACGGTCCACGGTGGGTCCTTCGCCCTGGGCTGGATGCCGAGCAGTTCATCTCCCAACACGCGGTTATTGGGCCTGACGGCGTTCGCTACTTGCAGTTCGGCAACACGTGGGGCCACGTCTCCACATTGCAACGGGCCCAGTTCGCCTGGAGCCAGGTCATCGAAGAGATGGACCCGACTGCATGGAATGTTGTCGGTGATCTTCCCGGAGGGACACGCCAGGCGATGTTCGGCTGGGCGAAGTACGCCAATCTGATGGCGATCGTCGTCGAGCCAACAGCCAAGTCGATCCATGTCGGGCGACGGTTACGAAACATCTCCAAGGCCAACTGGGGCCCAGAACATGTTGTGGTGATAGCAAACAACGAGCGATGTCGAACGTATTGAGGAACGACTGGAACTTCCAGTGGTCGGCACCATCCCGGCTGACCCAGCCGTAGTCGCGGCAGACAAAGAGGGATGCTCCCCTCTCGATCGCTACTCCGGTCCGTTCGTTGAGGCCATTGAGGCCTTGGTCGCTACGGTCGAGGAGACCTACGATGAGTAGAGTGCTGACCGAACATCATGGGAGCAAACGATGAAGATCGCAGTTGTAGGCAAGGGCGGATCGGGCAAGACCACAGTTAGCGCTGTGCTCGC
>JAADHX010000455.1 GCA_013151655.1 Actinomycetota bacterium | reverse complement strand
CGACATCGCCGAGATACAACCCGCGCCCATACCAACGGTCCGAGATGTCTTGCCCACCGTTGGCTACGAGCGCATCAACATCGACACTTAGGTCGCCCGGCCTGAGTCCGTTCTCCTGGGCAGCAACGTCGCTGAATTGCGCGGCCGTGATTCGATACATGCGTACAACCGCCTCGCCTGACCCAACAGCTGGATCAAGAAACGCAACTCCCCCGCCAGACCACCTCGTCGACTCGCCAGCGAACCGCAAGCCGTGTGGTACCCGCCAGGCTCGATCATCGGTCGGGAGAGCCGAATCCCGAGCGCCAACATGTTGGCCCCGCTGCGGTGCGCCTCGGAAAGTTCCGCCCGTCAGGTAGTGCTCAAAGCGTTGCCGCAACAAGTTTGACCCGTAGGAGGCATACCAGACCTGACCCGAGCGAGAGCTGCCAGAATCGGGGCTGCGGGGGTCAGTCAATCGAAAAGGCCCAACGCGTGCTCGGGCCTGACAGCTTGGCGAGGTGGCTCCATGCCAAGGTGACGATATGCGCCCGCAGTGGCCACTCGACCCCGAGGCGTACGCAGCAGGAGGCCCTGCTGGATGAGGAACGGTTCGTAGACATCCTCAACAGTTTCTGCCTGCTCGCCGATGCTGATAGACAACGTGGAGAGCCCAACCGCGGCGCCGCCGAAGTTGCGACATAGGTTGTCGAGAATTGCCCTGTCGATCTTGTCGAGACCGAGCTCGTCGACGCCAAAGCGAGCCAAACCCTCGTCGGCTACATCGCGGTCGATGGATCCGTCGGCACGTACCTCGGCGAAATCGCGAACCCGCCGCAGCAGCCGGTTGGCTATGCGGGGCGTGCCCCGAGACCGTCTAGCTATCTCGAAAGCAGCATCGGTGACAATATCGACGTTCAAGATGCCAGCAGCCCGCTCGACAATGAGCTGAAGTTCGTTCGCAGTGTAGAAATCGAGCCGCTCCACCAAGCCAAAGCGGTCCCGCAGCGGCCCGGAAATGAGGCCTGTTCTGGTAGTGGCCCCCACCAGAGTGAACGGCGGTAACTCGAGCCGGATCGACTGAGCCGCTGGGCCCTTACCAATCATGATGATCAGCTCGAAGTCTTCCATGGCCGGGTAAAGGACCTCTTCGACCGGTTTTGGCAGACGGTGGATCTCGTCGATGAACAACACATCGCCCTCAACCAACTTGGTCAGAATGGCAGCAAGATCGCCGGCACGTTCGATGGCCGGGCCCGAAGTGATGTGGATGGTGGCATCGAGTTCGTTGGCGATAATGCCGGCAAGCGTCGTTTTCCCTAACCCCGGCGGGCCCGCAAACAGCAGATGGTCCGCAGCCTGATCGCGGGCCCTAGCCGCGCCAAGCACAATGTCGAGGCGTTCCTTAAGCTCGGTCTGCCCAACGAAATCGGCCAACCGTTTCGGCCGCAACCCAACTTCGGACTCACCCTCGTCGACGCCAACCACCGGATCAACAATCGGGTCGCGTCCACCAACACCCTGCGCGTCAGCGCCCTCTGTCGGAATCAAAGATTCAGCGCCCTCTGTCGGAATCAAAGACTCAGCGCCCTCTGTCGGAATCAAAGATTCAGCGCCCTCTGTCGGAATCAAAGATTCCTCGCGACCGTATCCGTCGGCGGTCATAGAGGCATCGCCAACTGCTGAAGTGCAGCCTTCAACAGATCAGACACATTGCCGTCGTCAGGCAGCGAAGCCACGACGTTACGAATCTCGTCGTGACCATAACCAAGCCCAGTGAGAGCCTCGATCACGTCGGCCTTCACCGTGGCCGACACCTCAGACTTGTCGGACAACGCGGCGATGACACCATCGACGTCGTCTGGCAGCGCCAGACGGTTCTTCAACTCGATCAGCAGGCGCGCCGCGGTCTTCTTGCCAACGCCTGGCACTGTGCACAACGCATCGACGTCGTCGTTAGCTACGGCCAACCTCAACGCGGTGGGGTTATGGACGCCCATAACGGCTAAAGCCAACGCTGGTCCGACACCATGCGCCGACAGAAGGCTCTCGAACACCGCCCGTTCGTCGAGTGTCACAAACCCATATAAGTGTTGGTCGGCCTCGCGGATGGCGTGATGGATGTAGACAAAGGCCGAGCCAGGCCCATCGGTGCGGTCACCATCTGGGCCGCTACCGGGAAGGTAACGCAACCCGGCTGCGGTCATCGACACACGGTAACCAACACCACCAACTTCGATCAGCGCCTCGCCGGTACCAATGTCGATGTTGAGCACCGACCCACGCAAGGAACCGATCATCGTTTGGCACCAGTGACAACCCTGCGCTGAACCGCAGCTTGCATCGGCGCGTGGGCGAGATGACACAGCGCCACTGCGGCGGCGTCGGCCGCGTCGGCGGGCTGTGGTGGTTCGGCCAAGCCAAGCAACGACTGAACCATCTGCTGCATCTGTTCCTTGGGCGCGGCTCCCCAGCCGGCCACTGCCTCTTTGACCTGATTAGGTGTGTACTCGACAACGTGAGCGCCGGCGGCCGACCCCTCGGCCATGGCCAAGCCAGCCGCCTGGGCAACACCGATGGCCGTCTGGACGTTCACTTGAAAGAACACCCGCTCGATCGCAACGACGTCTGGGCGAAACTCGCTGATGAGAGCCCGAAGCTCTTTCTGCAAACCAGCCAACCGTTCCGGGATTGCCGCGTCAGGAGGAGTTTTGAGCACACCGATGGCCTTGGCGACCGGTCGGCGATCAATCACCTCGAGAACGCCGTAACCACAACGTGATAAACCAGGGTCGATTCCGAGTACGAACACAGGTTCGAGGCTACGCGATAGCGGCGACGGTTGCATCACTATTGGCTGAGCAGAGCAACACAACTAGTCCTTTTCGAGTTCGGCCATCACCGAATCGGGAACGTCGAAGTTGGCATAAACGCCCTGCACATCGTCGTGATCGTCGAGCATGTCCATGACGTTAAGCACCTGACGGGCATCGCCCGCCGTTGTTAGTTCGATCATGTTCTGGGGCATCATCGTGAGGTCGGCCGACGTTACTTCGACGCCTTGGGCCAGTAGCGCATCGCGCACGGCCATGGTTTCGGTTGCTTCGGTGGTGACGCGCCACAGGTCGCCTTCGCGGGCAACATCTTCGGCACCAGCTTCGAGCGCGGCCATGAGCACGTCTTCTTCGTCGAGGCTTCCCGGCACCATCACGACACCCTTGCGGTCGAATTGCCAGGCGGGTTCGGCCAGCGAGCCGCCACTCTTGGAGAACAGCGATCGGATCTCGGCGCCAGTGCGATTGCGGTTGTCGGTCAGCGCCTCAAGAAAGACGGCAACACCATGCGGCGCATAGCCCTCATAAGAGACCTGTTCGTAGTTGACGCCTTCGAGTTCGCCCGTGCCTCGTTTGATGGCTCGTTCGATGGTATCGAGCGGCACCGACGAGTCGCGTGCCTTCTGGTACATGGTTCGGAGCGTTGCGTTCGAATCGAGATCGCCGCCGCCTTCGCGAGCCGCAACTTCGACCTGGCGGATCAGTTTCGCGAAGAGTTTGCCGCGCGCCTTATCGACGGCACCCTTCTTGTGTTTGATCGTCGCCCATTTGGAGTGTCCCGACACTGCAATACCTCCGAAGCCTTATTGTGCCAGCCACAGCTCGTGAAGGCGCGGGTCGTCGGTGAGTTCTGGATGAAACGACGAGACCATGACCGGCCCATTACGACACAACGCCGGCGCTTCAGTGCCGTCGGCGGCGGTGACCGTGGCCAGAACCTCGACATCGGCGCCAACCGCTACGACCTTCGGGGCCCGAATGAACACCGACCGAAACGGCGCATCGAGCCCTTCGACGTTGAGGTCGGCTTCGAAGCTGGCGAGCTGTCGCCCGTAGCCGTTTCGTTGCACGGTCACATCGATCGAATCGAAGTTGCGTTGGTCTGACCTACCGTCGAGGACCTTTGCCGACAGCAGGATCATGCCGGCACAAGTTCCGAACGCTGGCAGGCCTTCGTTCAGCAGCCCCGCTATTGGATCGAACAGGGTTGATGATTCGAGCAGCATCGACATCGTGGTCGACTCGCCACCGGGAAGAACAATGGCGTCGATACCGCTGAGGTGTTCAGGTTTGCGGACGCGCAACGTGACCGAGCCGTTCGAGGACCACTCGATGTTCTCGTGCTGCGCCTTGCAACCCGAGCACACCAATCGTCAGTTTGCTCATCTGCTTACCAGCTGAACGAAGCTGGCTACCAGCCTCGGCTGGCGTAGCGTTCGTTTTCGGGGATGGTGTTGATCTCGATACCAGGCATCGCCGGGCCGAGACCGGTGCTTACCTTGGCCACAATCGACGGGTCCTGGTAGTGAGTGGTGGCCTCGACGATGGCCTTGGCGCGCACTGCTGGATCGTCGCTCTTGAAGATTCCAGAACCAACGAACACTGCCTGGGCACCGAGCTGCATCACAAGAGACGCATCGGCTGGAGTGGCAAGACCGCCAGCACAGAACATTGGCACCGGCAAGGTGCCAGTTTCGGCGAGCTCAGCCACCAAGCCGTGCGGGGCCTGGAGAACCTTGGCCCATTCGAACAGTTCGGCCGAGTCGGCCTGGGTGATGCGGCGGATGTCGCCAAGAATCGAACGTAGGTGACGAACAGCTTCGACTACGTTGCCGGTGCCGGCTTCGCCCTTTGAGCGGATCATGCACGCACCCTCGGAGATGCGGCGCAAGGCCTCGCCCAGATTGGTGGCACCGCAGACAAACGGGACGTCGAACCCCCACTTGTCGATGTGGTGAGCCTCGTCGGCTGGGGTTAGCACCTCTGATTCGTCGATGTAGTCGACGTCGAGGGATTGGATGACCTGAGCCTCGGCAAAGTGACCGATTCGGACCTTAGCCATGACCGGAATTGTGACCGCAGCTTGGATGCCCTGAATCATCTCGGGATCGCTCATACGAGCTACGCCGCCGTCTCGACGAATGTCAGAAGGCACACGTTCGAGCGCCATCACGGCTACCGCACCCGCATCTTCGGCGATGCGAGCCTGGTCGGCGTTGACGACGTCCATGATGACGCCGCCTTTAAGCATGTCGGCCAAACCACGCTTGACCCTGTAGGTACCCGTCTCAGTCATAAGGCGAATCCTAGCGGCAGAGGACCGGACCACCAGAGACAGTTTCGGATCACTTCTGTACTAGTTGAGAACAGCTTCGCCGGGTTCTGGAAGCAGGACCCACGTCGACCCTGGAGTCAGCAGTATTGGATCGCCACTCATATCGAAGTACTGAGTGGGTGCAGTGACGTTGTCTTTGGTCCACGTTCCCTCGAGTATGCGCCCGTTGGAAAGAACCCAGATGGTGCCGTTGCCCTCGAGAACTGCCTCTGGAACAACAGCTCCGGTCGAATCGACCTGGCCAGAGGCCCGATAGTCGACGAATTGTACGATCACATTTGGGGGAGCAACCTGAACGCCTTCGGTGTCGACATGGGGCGATCCGTTTTGGGTTCGAGCCCAGCCTTCTACCTCGGCGTCCCAGGTGTGAGTGACGGTGGTGCCCCGATAGCTGACGTCGACACCCACAGCAGGCACACCGGCTTCGAACACAGCTCCCGGGCCCAGATGGTTCAGGGCTCTAGGCGGAGCGCCGCTGTCACTAACCAGATCCCACAACACCGACGTCGACGACATGAGGTTCGAAGGCGCTCTGCGATCGGCAGCCCGACTGTAAGCACTGGGCTGGGCATCGAAGCCGACGTCTCGAATTGCCACGCTACGAATCAGCGCGGCGAACGCCGCGTTAGCGCCAGACCAGGCGAATAGGGGCTGTTGTAGGGGGGTCAAGATCGGCACGTCGGTCGATCGAGCCGACCGGATTGGGCCAAGCACCGGCGCGTCTTGGCTATGGAACACAGCTAGAAGCCTGGTGAGGCCACCTTCGACACGTTCTTCATAAACAATGTCGGCCTGGTTGAGACCGGCCTGGGGGCGAGCCGGTCCGACGTTATCGATTTTCGCGGCCAGGGCTGGTCGGTCGGCTACCGAGGCATCGATCGGTAGTCCAGTCAGCGGCCCAAGCTGGAGAACCACTACGAGCTCGGCGTCCGAGGTGGCACCAAGAGTCGACTCATCGCTGCTGGTTGAGTCGTCGGCACCGGTGGACTCATCGACGGTCGGGATCTCGATCTCGCTCGCAGCCGTGGTCGAGCTCGATACGACAAGTGAGGTGTCTGAACTGCTGTCGTCGCCGCCGCTACACGCAGCCGCGAAGAGACCGAGTGCAACTAGCAGTACAAGCAGATGACGTGGTTTCGAAAACAATCGGGGCCTCAAAGCTCACGAAGGGCGGCAATGCGCGTTTCGGTAAGGGGATGTGATTGCGAGCCTGGGCGGGGCGCAACCATCCAGAGATGTTCCATTACCAGCGGTGATTGAGCCGGTCGGGCCGAACCCTTGGACGCCTTGTCCAGCGCACCGACAAGGCCGGGAGGGAACCGGGTAATCGATACTCCAGAAGCGTCGTTTCTGAAGCGACGATCGGCGTCGACAACGCGCTCAATAACCCGGCCGTAAGCGCCGGCCGATATAGCGGCTAGTGGTGCCAGGTAGGCGACGGCTGCGGTTCTGGGCGCGGTGTCGGCAGCACGCAATTGGGCCAGCAGTTGCGCGAGGCAGGCTTCGAGCTCGACGCGATTGAGACCGTCGTAG
>JAADHX010000221.1:3299-3666 GCA_013151655.1 Actinomycetota bacterium | reverse complement strand
CCTGCGGCGCACGCTTACCACTTCCACCCACGTCCGACTTGACGGGCACTGCGCCGTTGCCGCGCCGCCGCCCGCCAACGCGCTCGGGAGGCATGCTCACATCTTGATCAGAAGTTGGCATTACGAAGCTGCACTTCCTCGACGACCACGAAGTTTCGCGGCACGATCGATGTATCGGCGGCCCTGGGGACCACCTCTAGGGTCACAACCACCTGCGAAAAGGCACACGACACCGCTCCGAGCCCTAACAAGTCATAACGATCACACGACGGCTGATCGACCACACCTGCTGAGGTGAGTCTGCGGCCGACAAACATGACCAGAGCCTGCGGGATTCGAGGAATCACCGTCGTGATTACATCGGGTC
>JAADHX010000221.1:0-3292 GCA_013151655.1 Actinomycetota bacterium | reverse complement strand
ACCAGCGAGGTCGTAGGTGAAGTCCGGATACCGCGATCCGGTGTCTGCAAAGATCATTGTCTTTTGAAGTTCGCACAGTTGGTTGATGCAGTTGACGAACTCGTAGCGAATCCTCTCGGGGCCAGGAGCGCTGGCCCGATCGGAGTAGAACACGATGAGGTTCTCGGTCAGAACTTCGATCGGTTGACCATTGGCAGCGGTGTTGGGCGGTGTGGCCTGGCGCAACTCGATGGTGAGTTCGTTCAGTGCTGGGCGGCTGCGTCGTTCGACCTCGGCGAGCTGCTCGGCGAACGCAACGTCGCGAAGAAAGCCGTTGTAGGCGCCATAGAAGGCGCCCATAACCATCGTCATGATGACGATGGTCAACGTCAATTCAAGAGTCGAGAACCCGTTCTCGCGGCGCTCACCTAGTGAACGGGAACTGTTAACCATCAAGGTAGACATGGCGGTGCCGCTGCTCCCCAAGTTGAGGTGGTGCCATTCGGGGCGACGTTGATGGCGGTCTCGGCCACAACCTCGTTGTCAGCCCAACAAACTTTGCGCACTAACCAGTCGTTTCCGAGACCGTTCGCAGGCAGAGCCGCAGACACGGTCCCGTTGGCATTGGGAAGCACCGGTGCGCTCCAGTTGGCGCCAGACCCGAAGGGAAGGAACTGAAAATAGCCGTACTGGCCTTGCACGAATACGAGCAAGCCATGTTGCGATGGCGTCGTTATCTGGAGGGTCTCGGTCCCCCACACCACGATCGGGCCAGTGGCATGAGTGAGCTCATCATGGCCATATGGACTCTGGACCAAGATCGTCGGAGAGGATTTCGACCCAACGGGCAGGTTGAACCGGACAACTCCGTTGGCGTCGGTTGTTTGAACCAACGGTCCGTATCCGTCGGACAACACGTTCACAAGCGCGCCACGGACTGGTTGACCATCCGGACCCCTGACCTCGAAGGTCATTTCAGCAGTGTTGTTAGTGGCGATGTCGAGTTCAATCTGCTCGACTCTTAACGTGACCAACGGGTAGTCCTCTGTGACCTCCACGGTGGTCGCGCCATATGGCACATAGCCGGGGGCATCAATTTGCAACGTGTACTCGCCAGGGATCAGCGGATTCCCATCGAACTGGTTGATGTTCCACACACCCGGCGCAACCTGATCGTCGTCATCAACCACCGCGTACCGGCCGAGGTAGCCAACGATGAGCGACGCCCGTTCGATCGGTTCGGGGATGCCACCGGGGACAACGGCACCCTCTAGCTCGACTCGGAGGCTGACCTCTTTGTAGATCGTGAGGCTGACGGTCACCGTTCGCCCTGCGGTGGCCTCGACCTGGTCGGTGAACGACACAAGGTCAGACGGATGGACTCGCCAACCGTCACCAGCGATGTCGGCAAGAGTCGAACCGAGCCTGACTCGATAGGCACCGCCGCCAAGGCTTGGCGTGAGACCTTCAAATGTCTGGGAGTCTTCGCCGGTTCCGCTGGTCGGCGTGATCGCGCCTCCTGCAACTGGCACGAGGTACAGGCTTGGCCAATCATTGGCCGCTGAGGGGCTCCCCACCGGCTCGTGCTTGCGCAACTCGACGACCACGGTACCCAAGGTGTCCGAACCCGACGATATGTAGTCAGGCGTTATCGCGGTGGAAAACAGCAGCGGGTCAATGCTGAGATCAACAGGCTGGACACTCACCTGTACCCATTTGTAGTTGCGTCCGAAGTCGGGTTGACCGTCGACGCCGTCGGCTCCGGACCCGCTGATGTTGTATCCGGAGTCAGTTGCACCGGACCCGACCCAGTCGATCTGGACGGCAACGTTGTAGGCGATGCCTTGAACTGTTCGAACCTGCGTTGCCGGAAGAACTCCGTTGGGAGAGCCACCGACCACACCGATGTCGTCGAAGTTGAGCTGACGAATCTCGTCGAGACGGCCTTGAGCCATGCTCTCGCCAACGTCGATCACCTTGGCGTCGCGTAAAACCGCGAACGACGACAGGGTCGGACCAATGGTTAGAGTTAGGGCAATAGCAAGAATCGAGATCGCCATCACCGTCTCGACCAGGCTGAATCCATCGTCGGTACGTGATCGGAACGGGCGCGACCTATCGGGCCGCCCGCGTTCGGCAAAGCCGATCGATGTGTTCCGCGAATCGCGGTACCCAACTCTCACGTAGTTACTTGTCGACCGGAAACCCGCTTTGGTCAAGCACCACTGACCCGATCTCGGTTCGAGTTCCTAGGAAACCCTAGGCAGGAGCGACGGTCTTGACCGCGTCGGCAACCTCGCCAGCGAGGGCTGTTACATCCCATGGATGTTGATGAACAACATCGGCGGTCAGGCCATGAGGCTGAACAAACTCGTCGTGCATCGGAACCACCGAAGTGTGGAACTGGCGATACACATCGGCGGGTTCCCGCCCTCTCTCGACAGTGTCCCTAGCTAGGCGCCGCTCGTAGCGAACCTCCTGGGGCACATCGAGGAACACACAAAGGTCGAGCCTGGCTCGAATCGTGGGCTCTGACAGCAACAGAATGCCCTCAGCCACAACTATGGGCCTCGGTTCACAAACAACGAACCGACCGGTGCGCCGGTGGGAAGCAAAGTCGTAGACCGGGACGCCAACACTTTGACCCAAGCGGAGCGCATCGAGGTGGTCACAGAAGAGCTCAACGTCTAACGAGCGAGGGTGATCAAAGTTAGTGCCGGCCCGCTCGGCCATCGAGAGGTGGCTGAGATCTCGGTAGTAGGCGTCGAAAGCCAAGATGCCGACGTCATCGTCGCCGACGCCTTCAGCCAAGGCCGCCGCGAGGGTCGACTTGCCCGAACCGGAACCGCCGCATATGCCGAGTATGAGTACATCCACGGGATGTCACCCTAGCCCGAACACGCCTTCCCCGCGACGGCTGTGAGCCCAAAACCCCGAACCTGTGCCCAAAGCCGCGGTCCCAGCCACAGTTTTGGGCACAGGTTGGGAAAATCGGGCTGAACTAGAATGGGAATGGCTCTCTTGGCGGGCTACTTAGGGGTGTCGCGCCATGGGCCCTTGTCGGCCCTTGGTTCTTTGGGGAGTCCGAGAATTCGTTCACCGATGATGTTCCGCTGCACCTCGCTGGTTCCGGCGTAGATGGTGCCTGCTCGAGCTACGAGTGCGGTGTTGATCCATGCGGTGGCGCTGTTGGGAGTACCAGCCGCAGCAGGCCCGAGACCAGAGCCCTCTGACGCGTCGGCGTCGAACACCATGGCATCTGGGCCCAGAATATCGAGGGCCAAGCCGGTGAGCTTCTGGTGATACTCAGACC
>JAADHX010000219.1 GCA_013151655.1 Actinomycetota bacterium | reverse complement strand
ACAGAACATGGCACCAACTCTAGCGGTGCAACACCATCACGCTCACATGGTGTCGTGCCTGATTGACAACCAACACCCTGGCCCGGCAATTGGGGTGACGTTCGATGGGCTCGGCTGGGGGACTGACAACACCGCCTGGGGCGGAGAGTTCCTAGTGGGGGATGCCTCGGGCTTTGAACGCTCTGCCTATCTGGCTCCCGTTTCGATGCCAGGCGGAACCGCCGCGGTCAATGCACCCTGGCGAATGGCCGTAGCCCACCTTGTGGCCGGGTTCGGAGATCTGCCCGACGTCCCAATGTTTAGCGTGCACGAAGCTCAGCTGGCGTCCGTTGTTGCGCTGAGCAGAAGCAGCGCGTCGGTTACGACGTCATCGATGGGTCGTCTATTCGATGCCGTAGCCGCGTTGTGCGGCGTGGCCGACACCGTTAGCTATGAGGGGCAAGCGGCTATCGGCCTCGAACAGTTGGCAGCGGATTCCAGCGACGACGTCCCTGGATACGAGTGGAATGTCGATGAGTCATCGCGCATCCAGGTCTCCTCGCTTATCAAGGCCGTTTATGAGGACGTCATCGCTGGCACCGATTGCGCCCGAATCGCGAGGCGATTCCACCAGAGCGTTGCCGATCTGGTGAACGACACATGCGTCAGGTTGCGGGAGTCGACCGGACTGAGCGTGGTCGCTCTGAGCGGCGGCGTTTTCCAGAACCGCCTTCTAGTTGAGCTCGTCGTGCCTCGCCTCACGGCCAACGGGTTCATCGAATTGCGCCACGGTCAGGTACCGCCAAATGACGGAGGGATCTCCCTTGGGCAGGTGGCGATCGGCCGGGCTCACCTCGACTCACTAGGCGCCTGAGTACACGGGCTGGGCTACGTTGTGCGCAGAAGGAGCTAATGATGAAGATCGGAATCGTAGGAAAAGGTGGCGTAGGGAAGACGACCACGAGTTCTCTGTTGGCTCGTGCTCTGGTCGAACGGGGGCGCCGCGTGCTTGCTGTCGACACTGACTCGAATCCCAACCTCGGTCTTTCACTCGGCCTCGGAGTGGCCGCGACCGAAGCACTTCCCGCCATCCCGCGTTCGATCGTCGTCGGGCAACGTGGCGATATGACGGTGGCCGAACTGATGGGCGACTTCAGTGTTGTGACGCCGGAGGGGGTTACCTTGATGTCAGCGCTCCGCGTCGACGAGGCTGCTGCCGGATGCACTTGTGGCGGTCACGCGAGCGTGCGAAGCTTGCTGGGACAGGCCCTCGAATCGGAGACCGACGACACGATCGTCGACATGGAAGCCGGCATCGAACACCTCAGCCGATCCGGCGGAACTCTCGCCCATGCTGACGTCCTGGTGTTGATTATGGAACCAAGCCGCAAAGCAGTCATCACGGCCCAACGAACCATCGGGCTTGCAACCGAACTTGGTATCAAGCGCTGGATCGGTGTCGGTAACAAGGTCGATTCCTCTGAGGCTCGAACAGCGCTCGAGGAGATGTGCCTCGAACATGGGGTCCCGCTCGACGTGGTGATTCCGTCCGAACCGGCGCTAGTGGCAGCCGATCTTCGTGGCGAGCCGCTTGATCAAACCGATGCCCCGCAGGTGTGGGCCGCCATTGAGTCGCTCGTCGATTCGCTCGCTCTCGAAGCTGTGGCGACGGTCTGAAACCGATGGACGACTCGAGTTTTCTTGCCCAGCCGAACGAGGTTCTCGACTGGCGTCGAGTGATACTTACCGCGGCAGCGATCCGTAACGGTCTGCTCGCGTCGCTGCCAGGGACAGAGAGCGACCTCGCAGAGCGGTGTGGTCTTGATGCACATGCAACGCGTGTGGTCCTCGACGCGCTCGCGGCCTGGCAGGTCGTCGACCGAGACGGCGACACCTACTGCGAGGGATCTGAACTCCCGAGCCCAGAAAGCCAGCTCGTTCTGAAACAGCACGCACAGTTCATACAGCACTGGGGCGCGAAGCTCGATGAGCGGATGACCAATCGTCTTCTAGACAAGCATCCTCCGCGTTCGCCTGCCGCTCTCGAGGCTTGGTTGTTGGCGTTGGGAGTGAACGCCAAAGCTCAGGCGCCGGAGATGGTTGGCCGCTGCATGGACTACTTCGCCGGTACTACGTCTGTTCTCGATGTCGCTGGTGGTCACGGTGAGTACGGGATTGAGGCTGGTCGCCATGGCTGCGAAGTCACGATGCTCGACGTTCCTGAGGTGGTCGAGATTGTCTCGGGTTGGCCGTCTCTTAAGGAGTCCGACGTGAGCCTTTGTGCAGCCGACGTTTATGATGCAGAACCCGGCAAACAGTTCGACCTCGTGATGTTGTTTGGTTTCACGCACACCCAACCCGCCGAGAAGCTTGGTCAGTTGTTCAGGCGCGTCGCCGACATGACGGCGCCGGGCGGGGGTGTGGCGGTGCACACGTTCCTGCGTGACTCTGGGCCAGTTCCAGCAGTGTTCGCGGTGCAGATGTTGCTAACCGGCCGGGGTGGCGACACGCACCGGCTCGTGGACTACACGAAGTGGATGACCGACGCCGGGTTCGACGAACCACGTGTAGACGATCTCGGTGGACGTTCGTTGTTACTCGCCCGCAAGCCGAGGCGACAACCATGACCGTTGACGAAACGACGATGCAGGACATCGTGACGTTCCACGGTCACATGTGCCCTGGTCTAGCGATCGGTGTTGTGGCCGCAGAGATAGCGATCGAAGAGCTTGGCGTGCACTCCCAAGATCACGAACTAGTCGCGGTTACTGAGACAGATATGTGCGGCGTCGATGCAGTTCAATTCATGACTGGTTGCACGTTCGGCAAAGGCAATCTGATGTATCAGGACTGGGGCAAGACTGTCTTCACGTTCTTCCGGACAACAGATGGCAGGGCTATCCGTATAGCGTCGAAACCCGAAATTCCCGAGCCTGACCTCGAACATGAGGCCCTTTTTGCCAAGGTGCGAGCCGGCAGCGCCACCGATGTCGAACACGCTCGCTTTCGCGAGTTGCACCAGAATCGCTCCGACATGGTGTTTGCCATGGATCGCAACGCCTTGTTCACCGTCGAACGATTTCTTGGCTCACCGCCGCCCAACGATCGCGGTGCCAGGTGGGTGATCTGCGACCTATGTGGCGAAGGTGTTGTTGAAGCCAAGACTCAAGAAATAGATGGCAAGGTGCATTGCCGGCCATGTGCTGCGGCCGCCGGCCCCCCGACGTCAGACCGAGTCAACCTTTTGCAGTAGACCTTTGCCGCGAACAACTTGAGTCGGTGGGGGGATCAACAGATTCGCGGGAGGGGTGCGCCCACGAGCATGTCGAC
>JAADHX010000453.1 GCA_013151655.1 Actinomycetota bacterium | reverse complement strand
CAGTCACCGTGGCTACCGGAACCACCGATGCCCAAGACGAACCTACTGCAACCACGGTCGCCGCTGAGCCCGTGGTCGAGTCACCTGATCAGGACGACCAGGCAGCAGCGCTAATCATCGTCACTGGGCCTGTCGGTGGGAGTGGATCGTCCACGACGTTGGTATGGACCGTGTTGGTTGGGTTGAACCTAGCGATGATCACCGCAGTGCTGATTCGGCGTCGATTGCGCCGATCGGCGATGATCGGTCTCGACCGAGTCCAACTGTAGACGCTAGCTAGCCACATCGTTGCCTGACCCAAGTGGTGGCGCCGGACCATTCACCCGCCATCATGGGGGTCATGATGTTGACCGAACAGCTATCGGCGGCGCGACTTCAGACCGTGCGCGCCCAACTCGAAGACCACAATATCGACGCGCTGTGTATCTCTGTCGGGGCTGACCTGCCGTACCTGATTGGGTATGAGGCCATGCCGCTCGAGCGGCTCACAATGCTTGTGGTCGACCAAACCAACAAGCCCACGTTGTTCATCCCGACTCTTGAGGTTCCGCGCGTCGAGACAATGGACGGTGTTTTCGATGTGGTCGGGTGGGACGAAACCATCGATCCCATCGGCCTCGTAGGCCGCCGTATTGGCGACGGTCGCCGCGTTGCTATGGGCGATACAACCTGGGCCCGTTTCGTAATCGATCTATTGAAGTTGCGGCCCGAGCTCGAACTCCACCGATCGGCCGGCATCATGACACCGCTCCGAGCTGTGAAAAGCTCAGCCGAGATCGAGGCCTTGCGCACTGCTGCGGAGGCCGCCGACCGGGTGATTGGCCAGCTTCAGAATGGCGAGGTCGGGTTGGTAGGTCGCACCGAGGCCCAGGTTTCCGACGAGCTCGGTCACCGGCTACTGGCCGAGGGCCATCAGGTTGTCAACTTTGCGATCGTGGCTAGTGGCCCGAATTCGGCATCGCCGCATCACCACGCTGGATCCAGAGTCATCGAGCCTGGCGACGTTGTGTTGTGCGACATTGGCGGCACCTTCGACGGTTACTGCTCCGACATCACGCGCTGCGTGTTTGCTGGCGAGCCGTCAGCCGAGGTAGAAGAGGTGTACGCGGTGCTCTACCAGGCGCAGCGCGCCGCAGTCGCCATCGGTCACGAAGGTGCGAGTTGCCAAGACGTCGACCGTGCGGCCAGGAGCATCATCGCTGAGGCCGGCTACGGCGACCAGTTCGTTCACCGGACTGGGCACGGCATCGGCATGGAGGCCCACGAGGACCCATACATGGTCGAGGGCAATGCCGACAAGCTTGTGGCAGGCCACGCCTTTTCTGTCGAGCCAGGGATCTACCTTCCTGGCCGGTTTGGCTTGCGGCTCGAGGACATCGTTGTTGCCGGCGTCGATGCCCCCGACCAGCTGAATCAGTCCGACCATGACATGCTCGTGGTCACGGCCTGAGATTGTCTTTCGTCAGGTGATCGAACTCGACGCAGCAACAGTTCTGCTTCAGTGGGCAACAGGTGGTTTGCTGTTCATGTGGGTCACGACCCGCCGTCGCGAGCTCAGCCTTGGGTATGGCTGGCTCATGAGGGGCATCTTCATTTTGTTGGCCGCGTTTGGTGTGGTTTCGGGATTCCGATACGGGTTGGTTCTGGGCCGGGAGCTGGCCCAGATTGGTGTGGTCGTGGCCGCGACCGTGGCCTTGGGCATGTCGGTGATCCAACGTAAGGCTGGCGTGTCCGGCCACATGGCTGAACACGATCGCCGCAGTGAGCGTGTAGCTGCGATGACCGGGATAGAACGTACTGTCGAACCTCGATCAGGCGGCGCCGACACTAAGGCGATGACCGAGTTCGATCCGCGACTCGACCTCATCGCACCCGTCCTCGGCGTGGTCGGCTTGGTGTTTGCTGGCGCTGCCGCAGGCGGAAACGATGCTCTGGCCATCGCGCGCACATTGGCCGGCGCTGCGTTTCTTGGCGCGGTAACCGATGCGATGTTGCTCGGGCATTGGTACCTAGTTCAACCCGGTTTGAAGCGGGGCGCATTGGTCGAGTTGGTGCGCTGGGTCGGCTACATCTGGCCCGTCGAGGTTGGGCTGCTGTTAGTCCCAACCGGCATGATCTCGGTCTGGACTGGTGCCATCGACGACGGCTACCAGGGCATCCTTGGGTGGTTCTGGGGCGTCTCGGCGATCACCACCATCGTGCTCGTGTTTCTGACTATGGCCGCGCTCAAGGAGCGGTACTACTCCGCAGTTATGGCGGCTACCGGGTTGCTCTACCTGGCGATTCTTACTGCGTTCGGCACAGACTTGATAGCGAGAGCGCTTCTCGCGTCGCCATGACTGGGGCGTCGAAGTGATCGCGATCGAACCGATGCTGGCTACATCTGGCGAGCTGCCCCGCTCCGATGATGGTTGGGTGTATGAGTTCAAGTGGGATGGCGTTCGGTGTATCGCAGAAACCGACCAAGAGGGGCAAATCTCGCTTCTGAGCCGAAACCGCAACGACTTCACAGTTTCGTTTCCCGAGGTCCATCCAATCGCGAGCGAACTTCCGCCAAACACTGTGCTCGATGGCGAACTGGTGGTGCTCGACGAAGACCGACGGCCGAACTTTGGGTTGCTTCAGCACCGACTTCACGTCGTCGATCCTCATCAGGTCTCTTCGCTGGTCGGTACTCATCCGGTCAACTACTTCGTATTCGATGTGCTGGGTCTAGACGGTCACGATCTTTGTGGTTTGCCATGGCACGAGCGGCGCCGGGTCCTCGATTCAATGGAGTTGAGTGGTTCCTCGTGGCGGGTTCCGCCGTTCTTCGAGGGCGATGGCCAGGCCACGCTCGAGGCTGCGGAGTCTCTCAAACTCGAGGGCCTCGTCGCGAAGCGTCGCGACGGTGTCTACTGGCCAGGACGCCGGTCGCCGAGCTGGCAGAAGGTCAAGCTGGTGCGCACCGACGGGTTTGTCGTTGGAGGATTCAGCGAGGGCTCCGGACGACGCTCGGGGGTGGTTGGATCTTTGATGCTTGGTGCATACGACGAGGGTCGATTTCGGTACGTTGGTTCAGTTGGAAGCGGACTTTCCGATGCGGAGGCGCAGCTATTCAAGGACCACTTGGGTGCGCTCGTGGTCGACGCCGACCCCTTCGAAATCGGGCCGGATCGGCCGGCTGGTCGCTTTGTCCGCCCCGAGCTCGTAGTGCAGGTTAAGTACCACCAGTGGACGAACAGCCTCGTCTTGCGGCACCCTTCCTACATCGGCCGTGGCACCGACCGACTAGCAGATGACGTGCAGCTGCCGTTGTAAGTAGCTGCACAC
>JAADHX010000452.1 GCA_013151655.1 Actinomycetota bacterium | reverse complement strand
TGTTGGCTGCGCTTTCGGAGAACACGCCTAATATTGCTCAGGCGATTGTGAATCTGGGTGTGGTTACCGACAACTGGCGCAACGTCGACGGCACCGCTGAT
The DNA here is from genome assembly GCA_013151655.1 of Actinomycetota bacterium. Lineage (GTDB taxonomy): Bacteria > Actinomycetota > Acidimicrobiia > Acidimicrobiales > Poriferisodalaceae > JAADHX01. The sequence goes on along the minus strand of JAADHX010000452.1, from coordinate 3,211 downwards.
CTCACCCGATTCAACGGCTCAAACATCACGAGTTTTCCGGAAGTACGAACCTACCTAGCAGCCGACCTAGTGCCAGCCGTCCGCACCATCGCGGAGGACTATCGCGAGCTCGACGAGACGGCTCCACCGGTCGACGTCTTCGCGCCGCTGCTAACGATAGTCGGGCTTCTCGTGCTCGCCTACGGTGCTGCGATGGTCGCGATAACGCGGACCACAGCGCCGACCTACAAGCCAACTACCGCGTCAGAAATTGCGGCACAAACCTATGGTGATAGCGATCTCGAGGCCGAGCCGGCCGAGCTCGTTGGCATCGGTTAGCGGAGATGAAGAGGGAACGATGAGCGAAGCAACCACCGGCTGGATCGTCGGCTGGGCGATCGGCTTAGCCGCCGTGGCCCTCGTCGTACTGCTCCTGATGCTTTTGATCAGGGGCGCGTCTCGAGCTGCGAATAAGGCCGAGGCAATTGTCGCTGCCTTTAACGAGGCCAGGGAAAACACCGCTGGTCTATGGAACGTGGATACCACGAACCGGACCATTGTCGACGTTACCTCGGCGGCGCGTGCCACACGCGAACATCTCGAGTCCACGGCAGGTCAATCATGAGTACTCATGCCCTTTGGTGGGTCACGCTTGGTCTTGGCCTCATCGTTGCGGTTGCAGCCACAACACTCCTTCAGTTGTTCCTCAATCAGGTCAAACGAGTCGAGCGGGCATCAGAAGCCGTGTGGGAGGCCGCTAAGCCGGTCGCTCGAAACACCGCCACGACCTGGATGCTGAAACAAACAACAGTCCGACTCGATCGGCTGACCGAAGAAGCGTTGCGCCACGATGCGCTGCTGGCATCCGTACAGGCCGAAGAGAGCGTCTGACATGCGTACGTTATTGATAGTGCTTACGGTTGCCGAAATCACTCTGGTAGTCGGGGTAATCGCCTTCTACCTGATGCGAATCTCCCGCTCGCTTCACCTATCTGCGAAACATCTCGCCAAGGTGACTTACGGCGTCCGCGCGGTCGAGACGCAGTGTGCAACTATCGGACCAGACGTGACACGCATCAACGAGCAACTCGGTGTGATCGCTGGGGCGGTTGCTGGCTTAGCCGATCGGGCCGAGGCAATCGGCGGCAACAACCACGCAGCCTAGGGCCGTTTGGTGCTAGCGGGCTCTTCGATGGTTAGTTTGCCGAGTACCTGGGCCACGAGTCCTATGTGCGGCGCAACTGTCGGCCACGCCGCGATCCCAGTATTGCGCCGGATGATTTCAGCTTCGTCGAACGTGCTAGTGATCCTGTAGTTCTGGCTTGGTTGTGCGGCCTGATGCGAGGCCGACGCTGATTCCTGCGCCGACGAGGGCGGTGCCGCCGATGACCATCGCGGTGATTGTGGTCAGGCCAGGTATGAGGCCGGTGAGTGCGGCTGAGACCGGGATGAGCCCGGCGAACAGGCCGGCGGTGGCGGGACCTATCCGTTCCACGGCGGTGTACCAGAGGACGAACGCTACAGCGGTGAGTACGACCGCGAGGTATCCGATGGCGAACGTTTGGTTGCCGGTGAGGGCGGGCAGGGCGTTTGTGCCATCGACGATGAGCGCAACGATCGCGAGTTGGATTGCCGCGATCCAACACGAATGGGTCGAGACGCCGTACGGTCCGAGCCGACCGAGGATCGGGACCGCCAACAGTGTGAACGCGGCCTCACACGCCAGCGCGAGCAGCGCCCAGAGAATGCCACTGAGACTGGTGCGCCCGCCACCTTGCACGAGGGCGGCACCTACCACGACAACGACGACACCCACGATCATGAGGGGAGCGGGCCGTCCGCGAGTCTGGATCGCCTCGGCGATCATGAGCACCAGTGGCACTGAACCAATCAGCACCGCGACAGCGGCCGGCTCGGCTTCAGCCAGCGCCCAGACGATAGCGACGTTGAAGAGCGCCTGTCCCGTTGCGGCGAGGAGCAGCAACCAAATCCAGTCGCGGCCCCTGGGTCGAGGGATGGATCTTCCTGTCGCTCTCAGACCAAGCGCCAAGATGATCGCAGCTAACGCGTAGCGGATTGCCTGGGCTGTGTAGACCGGGTAACCGACGAGGTCGTCAGAGACAGTGATGCCTGACCCGACGGCGACCATAGCGGCGGCTGCCGCGACCAGTCCGAGTGTTCGTGCTTGCATAGCTGCGAATGTACGACCAGAGTGGTTCTGTGCCTAGGACCACATCTAATACTTCAGAGTGGGCCACTTTCGGCCGGGACCTGATGGTCTCCACTGCCGATGTTCCTCGTGGTCAGTGGATGACCCATCTCTGCGGACAGATCCGAGACGCCGTTCGCGCTGGAGTACTTCGACCGGGCGTGGGACTCCCGTCAACGCGCACCCTTGCCGCCGACCTCGGCCTCTCCCGTGGCGTGGTGGTCGCGGTCTACGACCAGCTCCAAGCCGAGGGATACCTTGTTGCTCGACGCGGATCAGGCACCGTTGTGGCCACCACACACGCGGCCGTCGTCAACACCGATGACACGTCCAAGCCAGCTTCGCCAGGACCGATACCGGCCAGCCCGGGACTCCCCGACACGGGCCTCTTCCCCCGCCAAGACTGGCTCAAAGCCTACGCCACCGCACTCCGACAACTCCCTGACGGCGATCTCCACTATGGCGACGCCCAAGGTTTCTGGCCCCTACGTGTCGAACTCGCCGACTACCTCGGCCGGGTCCGCGGACTCAGAACTTCGCCAGACCGAATCCTCATCGTCAACGGTTTTGCTCAAGGTCTCGCCATCCTGGGCAGGATCCTCCCCACCATCAACATCGATGCCGTCGCGGTTGAGGAACCGGGCTCGACTGGCACCAGAAACCAACTTCATGACTGGGGTCTCGAAACACCGCCTGCCGACGTCGACGACAACGGACTTCGCATCGACTCGTTGGAGCAAACGAGTGCCCAGGCTGTACTGGTGACCCCAGCCCACCAGTACCCAACCGGCGTCGTTCTCGCACCCGAACGACGTCGCGAACTCATCCGTTGGGTTCACAAAAAGCCCGGAAGACTCATCATCGAAGACGACTACGACGCCGAGTTCCGTTACGACCACGCACCCGTTGGGTCCCTCCAACCCCTCGCTCCCGACCACGTCATCACCGGCTCCAGTGTCTCAAAGACCCTCGCTCCCGCCCTCCGGCTCGGCTGGCTCGTCCTACCCGCATCACTCATCGACG
>JAADHX010000450.1 GCA_013151655.1 Actinomycetota bacterium | reverse complement strand
ATGGCTGGTGGCATGGGCGGTATGGGTGGAATGCCAGGCATGATGTAGTTCCCGCTGGCGCAGAGACCTTCTCGGTTCTCAGCGTTGGCTGTTACTTGAGCAATGGCCCCGACGGCAGCGTCGGGGCCATTGTCGTTTTGGTGCTCGACATGTCTGCTGCATGAGCCTGATGGCTTGTAACTTTGACTTCTGATGTCAAACTCACGCGGCGGCAAGCAGTTCATCCCTAGGCCGCCCGGCGTCGTTGTGGGTGCGGCTCCGCCGTGGGCAGATAGCTCCGAGCTGGCCGACCTATCGGTGCTTCGGGAACGACTGGCCCGTCGCCCAAGCAGGGCGTCATCAACTTCGATGCCGTCTATCAACGCTGATGCAGCTGTTCTGGTGGCTTTGCATGAATCTGGCGATGGGCTGAGCGTTGTGCTGACAAAGCGGAGCAGCAGCCTGCGCACCCATCGTGGCGAGATTGCGTTTCCTGGCGGTCGCCAGGATAGAGGCGAGGCACTTCGGACAACTGCACTTCGAGAAGCTGAGGAAGAAATTGGCCTTCGGCCGGATTTCGTTGAGATCGCGGGCGAACTCGACCGGCTCACGACGTTGACGTCTCAGTCGGCGATTCACCCCTTTGTGGGCGTGATTCCGCCTGATCTGGTGTTTGTGCCGAACCCGGGCGAGGTTGAGTCGGTGTTTTCGGTTCCGCTTGCCGAACTGATAGCCCCAGGCGTCTTCCGCGAGGAACTCTGGAGCCTGAGTGGCGCAGGCGACCAGTTGGATCGGAGCCTGAGTGGCGCAGGCGACCAGGGCGTGGGTAGGCCGGTGCGGTTTTTCGAGTTGGACCATGAGACCGTTTGGGGCGCGACTGCCACGATTCTCTTCGATCTGCTTAGCGAGCTGCAGACGTAGGTGCGTTGAACAAAAGGACCCCAACTCGAGGTAGCGGAGCACTGCTCTAGCCTCGGAAATTAAGGGCCAGAACCTCATCGAGAGCCTTCCACGGCCGACCGGTCATGTGAGGAACACTCGTGACTATTCGGCAGATAACATTCTGTGCTGCGCCCGGTGGGCGGGCGACAGTGGTTGGACAGGCCGCTCGATGATCTCCCGCGTCCGCCGTCAGGTTCAGAAGTTGTCCCTCTCGGCAGCTCAGAAGGTGAGTTTCGTTTCGATCGGTCTGGCGTTGGCCGCGGTCGGCTTGGTGATGTTCATGCCTGGGGGCACCGCCGATCGGTCCTCGTTGACTCAGATTCTCCCGTTTATAGCAGCGTTTTTCGTGTCGGAATCTGTTGTGTTCAACCTTGAGATTCGTAAACAGGCACACTCGTTTTCGATAACAGAAGCGATTCTGGTGATCGCGGTGTTCTCGCTCGACCCCACTTCGATGGTCATCGCGGCACCCGTCGGAGCCGGAATCGCGCTGGTAGTAGTGCGGCGTATGACGCCTCTGAAGGTCTTCTTCAATCTGTCGAAGTTCGCGGTCGAAGCTGCTGTTGTTGCATTCGTCGTGATGGCAATCAGCCAGGCGAACACGCTGACCTTGGCTTCGGGGTCGGCTGCGATTCTTGCGGTGGCATTGGCCGACTTTGTTGGGGCGACCTCGGTGTTTTCGGCGATCTGGATCTTTGAGGGCCGCCCCAGACGCCGTCAAGCTATGGATGTCTACCGAGCCCAGATGATGGTTACCCTCATCGGTGGTTCGTTCGGCGTGATTGGTGCCGGGGCGCTCGAGGCTGGTCCATTCACCCTTGTGTTCTTGGCAGTGGTCGGTGCCGCGCTGGTCGCGATCTTCAGACAGCACGCCACTGTGACGAGTCGGTACACGGGCCTACAGACTCTCCACGACTTCAGCCGCACCATCGCGAACGATGTCGACGTGGATCGAGTGCTGGTGACCGCTATGACTGATGTGGTCGATGTGATTGCGGCGACGACGGTGTCGGTGATCGTGTTTGAAGACGGATCGTTTGGTCCTCCGGGTGTGTATCGGTCGGTTGATCGCCAGTTGACCCATGAACCGTTCGAGACGCCATCGACAGTCGTAGCGTGGATGGCGGTAATGACCGACGAGGCAGTTGTTCGCGACGTGGCATCTGTTGACAGCGAGATCGGTCAGTCCCTTGGCGTCTTCGATGGCCAGATGGTGTCGATGACACTAGGCCTGCGTGACGACGAGTCGGTCATTTTCGTTGCGACCAAGTCGGCCACCGCTGTCGGCAACTTCGATAAGGCGAGCGCCGATCAGGTTGGTGCGCTCATCCGGCAACTGTCGGCGACTTTGCGCAACGGTCTATTTGTACGACTGTTGGATGACGCATCTCGGCGCGATGAGCTGACAGGTCTCGCCAATCGTGGCGAGTTCATCAGCCTTGTCGATGCTGCGCCCGACCGTCCGATGGCAGTAGTCACGATTGGTCTTCGGAGTTTCGATGAGGTAAACGAAACGCTTGGTCACGAGGCCGGTGACGCCATGATCATGGCCACTGCCGAACAGCTCGATGTTGCCTTTTCAGATATTGCCTACGCTGTTGCAAGAATTAATGGTGGCACCTTTGCTGTCGCCTTGCCAATGTCGAGCATCGAGAGTGTTCACACGACTATCAGGGGAGCGTTGAGTCGGTTCGCGGCTGGGTCGTCGGTTGGCGAACTCCGCCTCGACATGCGCTGTAGCGCCGGCGTGGTCGCGATTGCTGATCGCAGTGAGGCCGACGGTGCCACCTTGGTCCAGCGCGGTGACCTCGCACTAAGTGATGCCAAACGTGCCGGTCAGCTCATCGCCGACTACCGCCCCGAGTTAGACGAGACCCAGCTGCGAAGAGTGATGCTCGTTGCTGAACTCAGAGAAGCCATAGCGGCCCAAGGGTTCGAGCTTTGGTTCCAGCCCAAGCTCGACCTTCAGACGGGGGATGTCATTGGCGCCGAGGCGTTGATTCGATGGATCCACAAAGACCTCGGTTTTGTTCCGCCGGACGAGTTCATTGGGCTGGCGGAGACGACGGGATTGGTCGGTGAGATTACCTCTCAGGTGCTGGAGATGGCAGCTGCTGAGGCCCGACGCTGGCTTGACCGTGGCAAACCTATGATGATCGCCGTCAATTTGTCGGCTCACGACCTTGTAGATTCTCGGCTTCCGGGACGTCTAAGTGAGTTGCTCGACCGTCACCAGATCGATGTTGCCCATCTTGGTCTCGAACTTACCGAGACGGCCGCGGTGGCTGACGGAACCCAAATCACCAAAACTCTCGAACGCCTTCGTGAGATGGGCTTCACGTTGTATGTCGACGACTACGGAACTGGTTACTCGTCGCTGTCGTATCTGCGG
>JAADHX010000298.1 GCA_013151655.1 Actinomycetota bacterium | reverse complement strand
GCGGGCCGGCCAGTTGCTCGCCAGAAACCGTCGGCGGCGCCAGACGCAACGCCTTCGAATTGGACCAGCACCGCCCGCATACCAGCGACTCGGTCGAGGGAGGCCACCATCGCCATCTCGGTAGTGCCCGGATTGGCGAAACATGTGTTCACCCCCGCCGCTACGGCGGTTTCGAACATTACATCGGCACCTGTTGACATTTCGACCCTCTCTGGCTGGCTAGCTCGCGCATGCGTGCGTGTGCTGGCGGCGCAGTTTGACAGATTTCAGTCGATCGCGAGCCATTGGGCGGGGTCGAGGTCGGCGAGCGAGTGAACATGTTCGACGCTGCCGTCGAAGGTGAGGGCCGTGGTGATCCGGTTCGGAACCGTGATGCACCCCATGCCAGCGGCCAACGCCGACTGCAATCCCGGAGGCGAGTCCTCGATTGCTAAGGCAAGCGACGGGTCGACGCCGAGGCCCGCACACGCCCTTAGGTACACATCGGGCGCCGGCTTTCCTCGTTGGCCCTCACCAGTGGCGGCCACAACTTTCATGAAACGACTTAGGTCGAGTCGCTCCAGGTTGCCGTTGACCCACTCTGGAGTGCTGCTCGATGCCACCCCGATCGTTATGCCAGCCGTCGACGCGGCATCGATCCACTCGGCTATTCCGGGCCGGATCGCCTCGGCTGCCATTAGCCGATCGCGGTGGACGAGACATTCGGCCCGTAGTTGCTCTCTCGTGACATTCCGAACTTGGTCGATAACTCGACCCAAGAAGTCGTGCTCTTGTTCGTGATCGGCGATACCGATCGTTTCTTGCCACATCTCGAGCGCAATTGGAGCCAGTCCGTACTCTTCATAGATGGCGTTGGTGGCCATGAAGATCGGCCATTCGGTGTCGATGATCGTGCCGTCGAAGTCGAGAATTAGAGCTTCAGATCGTTGCATCACGGCGCGACTGTATTCAGCTCGACAGCTACCGCGGCGTCATTGAGGATTCGGTCGTTGCTGATGAAAACGCCGTCGGCTCCTGCCACCGACATGGCCGCAGCTAGATGCACAGCGTCGTATCCCCTCAGGCTATGTTCCTGGGCCAAGTCGCCGGCCCTGCGCACCAGACTCTCGGTGACTTGGACTCGATCGAAAGCGCCGATCAGATTCTCAAGTTGATCGACCGCAGCCGCTAACTCGTCAGAGTTGAGCCGTCCGGTTCGCCGAGCCATCGCCAACGCGGCGCGTGCTTCGGCATACATCAAAGTGACGCTAACTACACGCTCCGAAGCAGACCACAACCTCGTGCAGCGAGCCGAAGTCGGCTCCTCAATGATGAGCGGAATCACGGCCGATGTGTCGAAATAGCCGATCAACGGCGTTGTTCTGCCACTAGGTCGCTGACGGTGGTGCCGCTGTCGACCCGTTCGAGGCTCAGGTCTTCGTGTCTTTTTGTTGCTCGAATGATGAGCCCCTCGGCGATGAGCTCATCGATCTTTCTTGGCCGATGCAGACCGACGAGCTGAGCGACAGCCTTGCCATGGTCGGTGACGGTAACCACCTGGCCATCACGTGCGGCCGAAACGTACTGACTGAGATGGTCGCGTAGCTCGCGTATTCCTATTTCCATTGGACCATTATGGCGCTTATGGATCTGTGAATCTGGCCACATTAGGTACTTACACGTAGAAGACTGGGCTACAGCAGGTCGACGCTGTCGCCTTCGACCTTGTTGCGGGTGTCGAGAAGCAGATCCGTCAGCGAGGCGACGCGGGGCAGATCGAACGCCGCGTGATCGGTTAGCAACACAACGGCGTCGGCCTTGCGGACCTCTTCATCGGTCAACTCGACCAGCGTGATTGCGGGGTCGAGCCGGTGTGCTTCGCTCAGATGAGGGTCGGCGGCCGTGACCTCGGCGCCCATGGCGAGCAGCCGTTCGGCCACCGCAATTGCCGGCGACTCGCGGGCATCGCTGGTGTTGGCCTTGTAGGTGAGGCCAAGGAGTAACACCCTTGCACCGTTCACGGCCAGAGCCTTACGATTCAGCGCAGCGGTGAGCCGGGTCGTTACGTAGTCGGGCATGTGCTCGTTGATGTCGTTTGCGAGTTCGACAAAGCGGAATGTGCGCCCAAGAGTGCGGCGGACCTGCCAAGACAGATACGACGGGTCGATTGGCAGGCAATGACCGCCAACGCCAGGCCCAGGCGTGAACTTCATGAACCCGAACGGTTTGGTCGCAGCCGCGTCGATGGCCTCCCAAACGTTGATGCCGAGGTCGTGGCCAAACATGGCCAACTCATTGACGAGGGCGATGTTGACGTGACGAAAGGTGTTCTCCAACAGTTTGGCCAGCTCGGCTTCCTTGGGGCTGCTGACCGCGACCGTGCGAGGGGTGCCATCGTCTTCGGCATCGAGTAACGCGTCGTAGAACGCTTGCACATGCTCAAGCGATTCGGCGCTGACACCCGATACAACCTTGCGGGTGTTGCGCAGGCCGTAGGTAGCGTTGCCTGGGTCGATTCGTTCGGGGCTATAGCCGAGGTGATAGTCGATTCCAGCACGAAGCCCCGTGGCCTCGTCAAGCTGGGTACCTAACAGATCCTCAGTTGTTCCCGGATAGGTAGTCGACTCAAGAACGACCGTCGCTCCTGGCGTGAGGTACGGAGCCAAAGTGCTGGCCGCCGATTCGATGAAGGAAAGATCAGGCAACGACTCCCGCAGCGGAGTGGGCACGGTGATCACGATGACGTCGAACCCGATCAACGAGTCCGGGTCGCAAGACGCAACATATCGTCCGCAAGCAATAGCGGCGGCGACTTCGTCGTTGCTGATGTCCTCGACGAAAGAGATGCCCAGTTGCAGGCTGTCAACACGGTGTCGGTCGACATCGAGCCCTACGACGTTGAAGCCCTTCTCGACGGCCAACATGGCGAGCGGCAGCCCGACGTATCCCTGGCCAACGACAACAACTTTCTTCGTATCCACTATTTCATTCCGATCGGTAGCTCTGACCATGCGCAGGCCTTAGCGGTACCTATCGGCAGCCAGTGACTACCGATTCAGCGTTGCGACGACTTCTTCGAACCTGGGGCCGAAACCGGGTCATGGTGTAACACCGCCATCAAGGTAAGCCCCGCAATCATGGCTGCGAATGGCAGCGGCCACCAGATGGTATCCGGAGTGAAACAAGGAGTTTCCACCAGAACCCACCCCGGCGAACAACTTTCGCTGACACCGTTGATTGTGGACTGATGGGGCAGAACGAAAGCTAGCGCACCCCCGAGCGCCAACGTGGCCGCTAGCCACTCGGTGGCCCGCTCGCCGCCTCTTGCGGACAATCCGACTTCGTGGCGTCCAATACACAACTTGTAACCCGGCCACGATAGCCCCGACGCCGGCCCCGTTCATCGCATACCCGGTCCATGAGTCGACCAAGTGGGCCCAATCAAACGTTGCCGCAGCCATGCCGCCAAGCACTACGACCACCGGAATACGACCGCCGACGATGTGCCAATCGGGGAGCAGAGAGCCAATTGCTGCGGTCATCATTGCTAGACCAGCGACCAGAAAGACTACCAACCAGATCGCGCCAACGCCCAACGGCCGTTCGGTCGTGCCGACGGCGACGTTGGCCAGGTAGTGCCCCGCGAGAGTGAGCGGCAGAGACGCTATTAGCGCTACCGCCAGCCCCTGAACTCGCACCAACCAGCCGCTCGACTTGCCCATACGGTCGGCAACGCGATGGGGAGGGGCCGGAACCCGGCGAGCTGGCATGGGTCGAACCGTAGCGCCTCCCGGGCCTTGCGTGTCTAATGCGGCCCGTGCCCCCCGGGCCTGGTTTGGCGCTACGGTCTCTGGCGTGTCAAATCCGCTAACAGACACCGGGCGACTCGACTTCATCATCGAAGAAGCCCTGG
>JAADHX010000114.1 GCA_013151655.1 Actinomycetota bacterium | reverse complement strand
CGACCCCATGAGGGCGCGATGCAACATTATGGGTCGGTGCTTTTCGCCATCGGCTCCCACATAGGTGAGGTCGAATCGTTCGGGGAGCTGGAAGTCGGCTTGAATAGTCGACAGCTGCCAGGATCGACCAATGGCGTCCTTGACGTCGATGTCGATCTTGGGGCCATAGAACGCCGCGTCGCCCTCGCTGACCTCATAGTCGAGGCCGTGACTGTGCATCGCCTCTACTAGTGCGTTGGTGGCCTGGTCCCAGATTTCGTCGCTACCGATGGATTTGTCTGGGTCGCGGGTCGACAGTTTGAACTCGAACTCGTCGAAGCCGAACGCTCGAAGTACCGACAGCACAAAGTCGAGCAGGCCTGCGATCTCGTCGGCAAGACCTTCTGGTGCCACAAAGATGTGGGAATCGTCCTGGGTGAACCCACGAATGCGCATCAGCCCGTGGAGGGTGCCTGAACGTTCGTAGCGGTAGACCGTGCCAAGCTCGAAGAACCGCAGCGGCAACTCGCGATAACTGCGCTGACCGTGACCAAACACCAGGCAGTGCATGGGGCAGTTCATGGGTTTGGGGTAGTAGGTGCCGTTGTCCATTTCCATCGGCGGGTACATGCCGTCGGCGTAGAAGTCGAGGTGGCCAGACTTCTCGAACAGCACGCCGTTGGCCAGGTGCGGGGTGTAGACGAACTCGTACCCTCCGTCTTCGTGACGTTGGCGCGAGTAGTCTTCCATGACCTTGCGCACCGTCGCACCTTTGGGGTGCCATACGGCCAGACCGGCGCCAAGCTCGGCCGGAAAGCTAAGAAGGTCAAGCTCGACCGCGAGCTTGCGATGGTCGCGTTTGGCTGCTTCTTCGAGCCGATGAAGGTGAGCTTTGAGTTCCTTTTTCGACGCCCACGCGGTGCCGTAGATGCGCTGGAGCATCTGCCGGTTTTCGTCGCCGCGCCAGTAGGCGCCGGCGACGCGCATCAGCTGAAAGTGGCCGAGCCGGCCGGTGTCGGGAACGTGAGGTCCGCGGCACAGATCGACAAAGTCGTCGGTGTTTCGATAGGTCGTGATGACGCCGCCATCGGGGCCAGACATTGGGTCGTCTGCCTCGCCGTCGAGCACTTCGAGCTTGTACGGATGCGAAGCGAATAGGACGTCGGCTTCGGCTCGGTCGACTTCGCTGCGAACGAATGGCTGCTTCTGATTGATGATTTGGCGCATCTTCTGATCGATGCGTCCGAGGTCGTCATCGCTGAAGGTTTGACCGTTCGGTAGATCGAAGTCGTAATAAAAACCGTTCTCGATGGCAGGACCAATCGAGAAAGTCGACCCCGGATACAACTCCAGGACGGCTTGGGCCAACACATGAGCCGTCGAATGGCGAATGACTTCGAGCCCCTCAGCGGATTGAGGAAGAACCACCGACACTGCGGCGCCGTTTGGCAGCTCGCGATTGAGATCGAGCTCTTGTTTGTCGGCTATGACGATGAGTGCTTCCCGAGCGACCCGACCGCCGAGAGACTCGGCCAAGTCGGCGCCAGTGGTCCCGGTGGGCAACTCTCGTTCGCTGCCGTCGGGGAGCACCACTGTGATCTCGCTCATTGCCTTGCCTTTTTTCGGGAATGTTGGGTAGCCGTCGAGGATACCGAGCAGTCGCTTCGGGATGCTTCGAAATTTCGGGTGCGAGGAGTCGACGCTTGCCTACGATGGCCCGATGTCCACTCTCGCCGAATCCGCGTCTGCCTTTGTTGAAACTGCTCACAGGGTGGTGTGGGCCGCTGTCGCGACAGTCGATCCAGACGGGAGGCCACGAAGCCGGGTTCTTCACCCAATCTGGGAATGGGACGGTGAATCGCTCGTTGGCTGGATTGGAACCGGTCAGACTTCAGTGAAGGCCGACGCTTTGGCTGGTACCCCGTTTGTGTCGGTCAACTACTGGGACGCGACCCAAGACGTCGCCACCGCCGAATGTGCGGCCACGTGGTGCACCGACATCGAGACCCGCCGAAAGGTGTGGGACATGTACGTCAACGCAGCACCGCCCCTCGGTTATGACCCGTCGGTCATTCCAGGCTGGGAAAGTGCCGAGTCTGATGCCTTCAGCGTGTTACGTCTCGATCCCTATCGCCTTCGCGCTTTCCCAGGCACAATGTTGGTTGAGGGCACTGGAGTCGTGCACAGCTGGCGTTCCGCGGAGCACTGAACGGCGCTACACCGTTGGCTAATCCGATCATCCCCTTGAGTCGTAATGCATCCAGTGCAGCTATAACGATGCGATGCCGGCAGTAATCATCAGGGACGTCCCAGATGAGACCCGCAATGAGCTTGCGGCGCGAGCGGCCCGAAGCGGGCGGTCGTGGTTGACGCATCAGTTGTGGTCGCTGCGATGGTCGACAGTGGTGACGTCGGCGACTGGGCATTGACCCAACTCCGGCTTGGCCCGCTGGCCGCGCCAGACCTGCTGTCCGTTGAGGTGACGGATGTCTTGCGCAGACCCCGAGCAGGCCAAGATCATTGGCGCCGCCAGGCCCGACGTGTGAGTTTCTTGTTCCGAACTTCAGTTAGCCGCAGCGCAGTCGGTCCTGTCGGATCAACTGACTGCCAGGCGTTCGATCGATGCTTCGCTCATATTGGGCCACTTGGCGTCACACGTGAGCACTGGCCATCCTCGCTCGATTCCGAAAGCGACAACGACAGCATCGATAATCGGAAAGTCTTTGCGACCGTACTTGGCCCTAAGCACTCTTGCTCGGTCGGCAGTTTCGTCATCCAGTACTTCGACTTTGAAACCAAGGCGATCAAGTTCTGCGGAGGCAGCGTCGAATACTCCTGCTTTTGTGGGATGAATCAGCGACTCGGCCCAGGTTATGTTCAGGATGGCGACGCCGTCAGCGTCCAGGCATCGGCGAAGCGCCTGCTTGTGAAACACGTCGTCTGGATTTAGCACCGCGATCGCGATGTTCGCGTCGGCAACGATGGTCACCGTTCGCCCGCTTCGCGCCGTTGTTGTTCGAGAGCATCGCTAGGCCACGTGACGCCGAGGCGTCGGGTTCTCGCGCTTGATGCCTCGACCAGGGCATCGATGGATTCGTCGCGGTTCCGTTGAATGTGTTCGTTGATTGCCGCTTGCGTTAGCCGCGACAAGTTCAGCCCGAGACGGCGACTCACCTCGTCCAACTCTTCAGGCAAATAAATAGTCCGGTTCGGCATACGTATATACTATCGCTAACTATACGTAGTTGCGAAGAGCTTGTGGCGGCGCAGCCACTTCTGGAGATCGTCGCGGCTGGCCATCTTCCTTCTTCTTATGACTTTCTGGTCGAAGAGCCTGATCTGTGGTCCGTGGTTTGGGCAGAGCTGAAGTTGATCTGGAACGATCTGGAGAAACTCGCCGCGCTCGGCGATGCGTTCGTAGCGGTTGGTCCATTGAGCGACGAGGTCGGTGGCCAGATGGCTTCGGTGTACCGGGATCAGCTCGACCTGCCCGATTTCGATCGTTAGTTCATCGATCTCGCCGGTATGTTTCACCTGTTCGGCCAGTTGGAAAACCGTCCGGTTCTGAACGTCGGCGTCGAGGTCGAAACAGATCAGCTCGGGATGATTGAACGATTCCAAGAGCCCGGTGGTGTATGACCACACCTTGTTCTGGGGGTCGACCACCTGTTGGATGTAGTACCCGTTGATCATGATCGCGAGGCCGTTTGCCCGTTCGATCTCTTCCCAGCTGTATCCATCGCATTTTTTGCACATGAGAGCAGTGTCGCGAAGGGGTGGGACAGTGTGGAGCGTCCCTACAGGATGATGGCGTCGGGGCCGAGGAGGACCCGGAGTTCGCCGGCGAGGCCGTTGCTTGGATCGACACGGAATTGATCTGGAAGTCTGACGACATTCTGGTCGAGGTGGATGAACACCTCGCTATCGCCCGGATGACGCTGAAGCACGTCTCGCAGGTCGGCAACGATGTCGTCAGATACCGCTCGCGACGAGAGCATGAGCCGGATTGGTGGAGTCTCCTGGCCGTAACCTTCGAACACTTCGATGGTGTTGCAGATGAACTTGGCTTCGTCGTCGCGGCTGTCGGGCCGACCACCGACGAGAATGACCGCGTCGTCGTCGAGTTTGTGTCCGTGTTCGCGCATTGTTCTGGGAAACACCATGACCTCGATGCTGTCTTCGAGGTCCTCGAGCACGAACACCGCCATCAGATCGCCAGCGCGGGTGTACTTGCGATGGAGGCTTGTGACCACTCCGCCGATGGTGATGAACGGGTCGCGGCCGTTGTCCCGGCCTTCGCCGTTCGAGTACTTCGGAGTGGCTTGGCGTTCGCCAACTTCGGAGATCGACATGTCGGTTCGGCGCTTCAACATCGCGCCGGCACCCATCAACGGGTGGCTCGAAACGTAAAGCCCGAGCATCTCCTTTTCGAGCTTGAGTTTGGAGCGTGGGTCGAACTCAAGGTCGGGTATTGCCACTTTCTCGTCGAACGCCGACTCGCCACCGTCGTCGGCACCGCCGAGGTCGCCGAACAGAGTCTGGATGCCCATATCGCGTTCTTTGCGGCGAGCCGCCACCTGATCGATGATCTGCTCGTGAACCGTCAACAACCCCTGGCGAGGATGATTCAGCTCGTCGAAGCCGCCTGCCTTGATGAGCGACTCGATGCTTCGTTTGTTGAGAGCGTTGAGCGGAACCCGTTCGCAGAAATCGTAGAAGTCGGTGAATGGCCCGTTGGTTTGGCGTTCTTCGACGATGGGTGCGACTACGCCCTCACCAACGTTTCGAACCGCTGACAGGCCAAAGGTTATCTCGCTGCTGAGAGAACCAAAGTCGATCTCTGAGCGGTTGACATCGGGGACGTTGACGACGATACCGAGCTGGCGACAGTCGTTGAGGAAGATCGCGGCCTTGTCGAGATTCGACTTGACGCTAGTGAGCAGCGCGGCCATGTACTCCACCGGATAGTTGGCCTTGAGATAGGCCGTTTGGTAGCTGATGAGTCCGTAGGCAAAGGCGTGGCTTTTGTTGAAGGCGTAGTCGGCGAATGGCTCGATGATGTTGAAGAGGTCGGTGCCGAGCTTCTCGTCGTAGCCGGTGTTGACGGTGCCCTCAACGAATTGAACACGGTGTCTGGCGATGAGTTCGCGGTCTTTCTTGCCGCATGCCTTACGAAGGTTGTCGGCCTCTTCGAGCGAGTAGCCAGCGATGCGCTGGGCGACGCGCATCATGGCTTCCTGGTAGATCATTAGCCCGTAGGTCTCGCCGAGAATTTCGCCAAGGTCGGCGTGCAACAGGTCGACTGGTTTGCGGCCGTTCTTGCGGTCGGCGTAGTCGTAGTGCATGTTGGCGGCCATCGGGCCAGGCCGGTACAGGGCCACTAGCGCGGCTACGTCGTCGAACTCGGTAGGGGCAAGCGACCGCATTAGGGATCGCATCGGGGGAGATTCGAGCTGGAACACACCGATGCTGTCGCCCCGTTGCATCAGCTCGTAGGTCTTTAGGTCGTCGAGGTCGACGTTGTCGATATCGACCTCGACCCCGTGCACCGCCTCAATGAGTTCGAGGGAATCGTCGATGATGGACAGGTTGCGCAGACCCAGAAAGTCCATCTTGAGCAGGCCGAGATCTTCGACGCCGTGCATCTCGTACTGGGTAACAACAGGGGCGTCTTCTGGGTCTTGACCCGCTGCTGGTTTGCGCTGAATTGGCAGATAGTCGGTGAGTGGGTTGCGGGTAATTACAACGGCAGCGGCGTGAATGGAGTCGCCCCGCCGTAGCCCCTCAAGGCCGTTGGCAACATCGACCACAGCCGCGACATCAGGGTCGGTTTCGTACATGGTGCGAAGTTCGGCTGCGGCCTTGTAACCGTCTTCGTATTTGGGGTGCGGCTCGAGGCAGGCGAATAGGGGAGTGTCGCGGCCCATCACGAGTGGTGGCATGGCTTTGGCGACTTTGTCGCCGACTGCGTATGGATACCCGAGCACCCTGGCCGCGTCGCGGACAGCGGCTCTGGCCTTGATGGAGCTAAACGTGATGATCTGGGCGGTGTGTTCGCGGCCGTACGTTTCGGCGGTGTAACGAATCATTTCGTCGCGGCGGCGATCATCGAAGTCCATGTCGATGTCTGGCATTGAGCTANNNNCCGTTCGAACAACAAGTCGTACTTGATGGGGTCGATGTCGACAATCTGAAGCGAATAGGCCACGGCACAACCAGCGGCCGAACCGCGCCCAGGCCCTACCCTGATGCCTTGAGAACGGGCGTGTTGGATTAGGTCCCAGGTGATGAGGAAATAGGCCGAGAAACCCATGTCGGAGATGACCCGAAGCTCGTAGGTAAGCCGCTCGACGACTTCGGGCGACAGGTTTGTACCCCAACGCCGTCTGGCACCCTCGAAAGCGAGGTGTTTTAGGTATGCGTCGTCGCCGTCGAACTCGTCAGGAATAGGGAAGTCGGGAAGCTGGGGTTTGCCAAATTCGATGGTTACGTCGGCCCGTTCGGCGATCCACAGAGTGTTGTCGCATGACTCCGGCAGTTCGTCGAAGAGCGTCCGCATCTCGGTGGCCGACTTCAGGTAGTGCTCGTCGCCATGGAACTTGAAACGGTCGGGATCCGACATGAGCGACTGAGTCTGGACACACAGCAACGCATCGTGAGCAACCGCGCCCTCACGAGTTGTGTAGTGCAAATCGTTGGTGGCTAGTAGAGGCGCCTTCAGCTTCTTGGCGATCTCGAGCAGCATCGGGTTGCAGCTGTGCTGTTCTGGGATTCCGTGATCTTGGAGTTCTACGAACATGTTGTCGCGCCCGAAGATGTCCTGGAGACGCGCCGCCCGCCGAAGTGCTTGTTCGAAGTTGCCTCGAATGAGCGGCTGTTGCACGACCGACCCGAGACAACCGGTAGTGGCTATAAGGCCATCGGCATGGTTCTCGAACATCTCCCAGTCCATGCGGGGTTTGTAGTAGTACCCCTCCAGATAGGCGAGGCTCGACAGTTTGAGGAGGTTGCGGTAGCCGGCATCGGATTCAGCCAGAAGCGTTAGGTGGTAGTAGAGCTTCTGGCCGTCGTCGGTGTCGCCGCCAGAATCGTCTTGCTTGCGCCCGCGTCGGCGAGGCCGTTCGTGGCGACTTTCGAGGGCCATGTAAGCCTCGGTGCCGATAATTGGCTTAATGCCTTGTTCGCGGCAACCCTTGTAGAAGTCGAGGACTCCATACATATTTCCGTGGTCGGTGATGCCAAGAGCTGGCTGACCATCGGCTGCGGCTGCGGCCACAGCGTCGGGTATTCGAGCTGCACCGTCGAGCATGGAGTACTCGGTGTGGGTATGCAGGTGGACGAACGAATCGGCCAACGCCTTGCCTCCAGCAACGATCGGGGTTCGTTAGAACGAGTTCGGGACGGCGAAGACAACCTTGTATGAACCTCTAGGCTCTCTTCGCTCGACTCAGTCGACCCTAGCGCGACGGTGCCCCATCGAGTCACGCTGTGCCAATCCAGCCATCCAGCTAAATCCAGCCACGTGTACAACCCAGCCAACGTAACCAACTAAGTCGTCCCAGGCTCTTTATGACCTCTACGCCAGACAACACGCAGACAGACGTCGTCGATGACGACCCGGCCGCGACGCTGTCGATGGCACTAGTAGCCAAAGACCCCACCAGAGCGCTATGGGAGCTAGTCGATTCGGGCTGGTCAGATACCTTTCTTCCTGAGTTGCCCCAGCTGCGACTCGAACAGGACCCGGTACATCGTCATAAAGATGTACTGACTCACACGATTGTGGTTACGGCTCAGGCGCCTGCACGATTGCGGGTTCGGCTGGCCGCGCTGTTCCACGATGTCGGTAAGCCCAGAACCCGAAAGTTCGCCTCCACCGGCGTTACGTTTCATCATCACGAAGCAGTTGGGGCCAAGATGGCCCGCAAACGTATGCGCAAGCTGGGTTTCGACGACACGCTCGTGCGCGAGGTGACGCAGCTGGTGTTCTTGTCTGGCCGTTTCAAGGGTTACGCCGATGGTTGGAGCGATTCGGCCGTGCGACGGTATGCCCGAGACGCTGGCCCGCTGCTCGGTGATCTGAACGACCTGGTTCGCAGTGACTGCACATCTCGAAACCCCAGACGGGTCGACGCACTACACCGTCTGCTCGATGGGCTCGAAGAACGGATCCAGGTTCTCGCACGCGAGGACGCAGTGAAAGCTGAGCGTCCCGAGGTCGATGGCGCGGTGGTGATGGCGCATCTCGGAATCGAGGCCGGACCAGCCGTCGGTCAAGCGATGAAGTTCTTGCTTAGGTTGAAACGAACTGAGGGCAGCCTTGGCGAAACAGAAGTTCTTGAGCGCCTTGATGTGTGGTGGCGACAAAACCAGGGCTAACGCCGCCCGTCGGGTTTCAGCGGGGTCGGATTCAAGACGAGAACGCACACCCCTAGTCACACTCCTGTCCAACTGGCATCGCAACAGTCTCGCGTGTGTGAGCCGTGCTTACTTCAAGTATCAAACATGACGGGTCCACCGTCCATACTCCTCCAGCGAAGACCAACCACGAGTCTGGTTCTCCTGGGCATCGAGAGAGGGTCGCTGTCGGTCCCGATACGGCCACGCTGCATCACGCCAGTGTTGCCGAACGCTACTGCGCCGAGATACTCCGTTGCCCAGTCTGGCAAGGCAACGAGTGTGTCTATCGAGCTATCACAAGCCAAAGGCGTTGCATCCCTATCGCCGTCGATAACGCCATCATTCGAGCACCCCGAAAACGAGATCGCGACGAATACGGCAGCCAGCAACCGGCGAGTGCCTGCCCTATGCATGTCTCACGTCGATGAGCAGGCCCATCAAAGCCGGGTAGTGATCGATGCCAGCGTTGGGAGCACGACGTCTAGACGAGGTCGAGTT
>JAADHX010000111.1 GCA_013151655.1 Actinomycetota bacterium | reverse complement strand
GTCGTCGAGTCGGGGAATCGAACGCAACAACGCTTCGGTGTATGGCATTCGTGTGTTGGAAAACACCTGAGCGGTAGGAGCAGTCTCGACGATTCGGCCGGCATACATCACTGCGATCCTGTCGGTTCGACCAGCAACAAGGCCTAGATCGTGGGTGATCAGGATCATCGCCATATCGCGGTCGAGTTGTTGGGCGGCAAGTAGCTCCATGATCTGGGATTGAACCGTGACGTCGAGCGCAGTTGTTGGTTCGTCGGCCAACAGCAGGTTCGGGCCACACGCTAGGGCTATGGCAATCACGACCCTCTGCCGCATTCCGCCAGATAACTGGTGGGGGTACTGGCGAAGACGCTTCTTAGGCTCTGGGATGCCCACGCTTTTGACGAGTTCAAGGGCCACATCGGCGGCTTCGGAGCGCGTCAGCCCAAGATGGGTCCTGACCCCCTCTGCCAGCTGGGTGCCGATTCGCATGACCGGATTGAGCGACGTCATTGGATCCTGGAACACCATGGCCATGGCTGGACCCCACAGCTTACGCAAGTGGTCTTCTGGGCTTTGAGTGATGTCGATGCCCCGAAACTCGACGGAGCCGTCTGTTTCGATGCCGCTGCTTGGCAACAGACGCATGATCGATCGAGCCAACACGGACTTGCCCGAACCAGACTCGCCGACGATTCCGAGGGTCTCGCCGCGGGCCAGCCCAAACGTGACCCCATCGACAGCCCGAACTGTGCCTGTCGGTGTCAGGAAGTGGGTCGCAAGGTCCGTGATCTGCAGCAATGGCGCCCCGCTGGTCACGTCAGTCATCGACGCCGATGTTAGTCAACCAAACCGGCTGCGGTTAGTTGAGCGATCTTTGATGGCTCAGATCGGTCCGAAATTTGCGCCGGTCTGGCCCCTAGTGCCCGGCCGCCGAACCGGTGAGCGCCCGCGGGTCGGCCGAGCCGGCCAGCCCGTCGGCGGTGACATCGATGAGGTGCGCGTGCCCAAACCCGGAGTCGTGGGCTGGCTGGTTTTGGGTGACGTGACCACGGTCGGCCAACCCTGTGTGCCAGTCGGGTGCGTGGCCCTCTACCTCGACGATAAGTTCATCGGGCGCACTCCAGGTGTGGAAGCCGCTCGGGTTCTTACTGCGCAGGCGCCAGCGGCCCGATGCGATGGCTCGTCCTGGCGACTCATTGGAGTGCAACAACCTTGCGAGCAACTGAAGCACTATCTGAGGCTGCGTGTCGCCACCCATGGTGCCTAGAACCGTGCGCAAGGAGCCGTCGGGGTTTGTGACCAATGCCGGGGCCAAGGTATGCGGCGGCCGCCTTAACGGCCCATACTCGGCGCCATGGCCCTTGCGAAGGTTAAAACCGAGCCCGCGGTTATGCACAAAGATACGCGTCGAAGGTTCGGCTAACCCTGAACCCCAACCGCCAGCGTTCGATTGGATTAACGAAACGCCCATGCGGTTGCGGTCGACGGCGCACATGTACATCGTGTCGCCAGACTGCCCGGGGCTAGCCAGCCCCGACGTGTGGTCTGGCGAAATGGCGGCCAACCGCGGTGCGAGCCGCTCCGGCGCCACCAGAGCCATGCCGTTGGCACGGTCGTCGAGCACATCGGGCCGGTCGAACCCGGCCTGGCGCGATGCCTCGACCAACAGATGTGCCCACAGCGGGTCGGTGGTGTCTGTCGGTAGATCGAGCCGGTCGGCAATCCAGGCCGAAGCCAACGAAAGGTAACCCTGGGAGTTGGGCGGGGTGGTCCACAACGTATGACCGAACGCGTCGAGGGTGACTGGATCGACCCAATCGGCTTGTGAAGCAAGGAGATCTTCCTCCGTGAACTCGCCTTGGCCCAAAGTGATGAGTCCACGACCAAACTCGCCTTGGTAGAAGCCCTCTCGCCCATCGGACGCGATGGCCTTGAGAGTTCTGGCCACTCCAGGCCGGCGGATACGGCTTCCAGGCCGAAGCGGGCCAGGCTCGGTGTAGTCGGCGGCCCACGGGTAGTGGCGGATTCGTTCGACGGAATTCACCAGGATTGGCGAAGCAGGAAAGCCGTTCTCGGCCAATTCGATAGCGGGGGCCAGTATCGCCCCAAACGGTAACTTGCCGTGGCGTTGGTGAAGCGCGAGCCACCCGTCGACACATCCAGGGACTGGCGTGGCCCTGATGTCGTCTTGCATCGGGAGTTCGTTTAGACCCTCGGCCCGTGCCCGATCGGCATCGGCGCCAGAACCGGCACGACCAGACGCGTTGAGGGTGTCTGGGGGTGAATTGGCCCCATGGTGCACGAGAGCCCACAGGTCGCCGCCCATGCCACACAGATGCTGCGATGTGACAGCCAGGACGGCGCTGGTAGCGATCGCGGCATCGACGGCGCTGCCGTTGGCTCTGAGCATGTCGACACCCGCTGAGCTAGCCAGGTGGTCGATCGAACAGACCATGCCGGCGGGTGCATGGGTCGTGAGATGCGGAACTTGTAGCGGTTGGCTCATGAACCACGAGCCTACGAGGAAGCACCTCAGGTGCAGCCGCTGAGGAAGACCCCTCGACGCTCGCTGGCATCGACACCTTCGACGGTGATGGTGACTGTCATGTCGCCTGGTTGCACGCCTGACCAGTTTGATCGACTGAATGGCAACAGCGCTTTGAACGGAACCCTGAGCGGCTCCTCGTAAGGGGCCTGCATTTCGAACACGGTCTTGCCACCGAAGTCGTCTCTGGCAGCCGAAGTGATTTCGCACTCACCTGTTGCGTTGGCTTCGTCGATCACGTTGCGGTTGTAGTCAGTGAACGCTGCGGAAGGATCGCTCGGATGATCGGCATCGCCTGGAACAACTTGGCGACCGTCTACGGGATCGGTGTAGACGTAGTCCCAGCCCTGCGAGTTTCCGTCCCACGGAACGATTTCGTAAATCGGGGCGAGATCGCCAACTTCGCAAACCAGCTCGAAGTCTGGCGAAATGGTCACGACGTCTGAGGCGACCGAGAGACCGTCGGCGCCGACCAACTCGACGGCGAGCTCACCAACCGCTGGCACCGCGTAGCTGACCGACGTAAGCCCGCTCGCCGCTGTAACGGTGCCATCGGGCCAGGCCACATCGTGACCATCGGCATTAGCCGCTACGCAGACGACGTCGTCGCCATAGACGACATCGAAACAGCGAATTGTTGCTGGGGGAGCGGTGTTCTCGACAGCGACCGAGGTGGAAGTTTCTGGCGAGGCCGAGTCGATCGAGCGAACGGCCATCAAGGCGAACAACATCGCTGTTACTGCCGCGACCGCGGCGAGCGGCCTTAGACCTCGAGGCATTGGCTCACCTTAGACCGTT
>JAADHX010000262.1 GCA_013151655.1 Actinomycetota bacterium | reverse complement strand
GGGAGTGAGGTTGAGCTTTCGCGTTATGGGGTGGCGACGATGTTCACTAGTTTGGGTTCGCGGACGATCACCTTGCGGATCGTGGTGCCATCGAGCCACTGCTGGATCTTTGGCGATGCCATGGCTGCGGCCTCGGCCTCGGCGGCTGTGACCTCGGCCGATACCTCGACCCGGTCTCGTACCTTGCCGTTGACCTGAAGAACCATGGTGATGGTGTCTTCTTTGGCCACGGTCGCGTCGGCCTCGGGAAATGCCTCGACGTGGATCGAACTTGTATGCCCGCGCTGGTTCCACAGTTCCTCGGTGATGTGTGGCGCGATGGGGGCGAGCATCAACAGCAGAGCGTCGACGGCCTCGGTCCATGCCTCGTCGGAGACGGCGCCGCTGCGTTTGGCCTCGACGAGTTCGTTGCGCAACGACATGAGGGCCGCGACAACGGTGTTCCACTTGAAGGCAACAATGGCCTGATCGATCCGTTGAATCGTCTGGTGAACCTTGCGACGCAGATCGGCCGTCGACGCATCGTCGATGGCGTCTGGCTTGTAGCTGTGCGTTCCCAACTTCCAAACGTCTTCGATGAACCGATGTGAACCGACAATTCCTTTGCTGTCCCATGGCCCACCCTTTTGCCATTCGAAGGCGAACATCAGGTATGTACGGATGGTGTCGGCACCGTATTTGGCTACGAGATCGTCGGGGTTGACAACGTTGCCTCGCGACTTTGACATCCGCTCGACCTCGAGGTGATGCTTGAGTTGGTTGACGTCGTTCGTACCAGGAATGGCTGGGATGTCGACGGTTGCTTCAGCCGGAACCTCGACTGTGACATTGCCACCCTCGGTCGGGGCAATCTGCAGGATGTTCTCGGTGCGGCGCATGAGTTCGCCTACAACAAGCCCGGCATCGTCGGACGCGTCGCTGTCGAGGAGCACCGACGTGGCCAAGATGCGTTGCCCTTCGGCGTTGCCGTCGATGACCAATCGGTCGCCAGTGCGAGTCTCGCCAAGGATCTGGCCCTGGTTTCGTAGCTGAAGGAACGGCTCGTCGAACAGACCCTCTGGATCGCGCCCGCGGGTTGTCATCTCGGCGATGGTGTCGTCGAATATGCCGATATCGCGCATGGCCTTGACGAAGAACCGAGCATACAGAAGGTGCATCACCGCATGTTCGGCCCCACCGGTATAGGTATCGACTGGCAACCAGTACGCGGCTTCGGCAGGATCGAAAGGTGCGGTGTCGAAGTCGGGGGAGAGGTATCTGAACCAATACCAAGACGAACACATGAACGTGTCGAGCGTGTCTGATTCGCGTCGTGCCTCCGATCCGTCTGAGGCAATGGCCGAAGCGAAGTATGGGTGCTCCTTGAGGGGGCTTCGACCATCGAACTCGACGTCTTCTGGCAACACGACAGGCAACTGGTCGAGTTCGAGGACTTCGATCTCGCCATCGGCGCGATGCAACATGGGCATCGGCGAACCCCAATACCGCTGACGCCCGATGAGCCAGTCGCGGATTCGATAGTTGACATGCTCGAGGCCGGCACCGTTTTCGACCAGCCAATCGATTGCTGCCGAGACCGATGGGTTCTGGCGACCCTTGGCATCGGTGACTATCGTGCCGTCGAGTGGCCCGCTTCGGACCATGGTGCCGACGCCGACGTAGGCGCCCTGCATCGTGGCTCCGTCGAGACGATCGACGTCTGGCGGTTGGACGACCGGAGTGATGGTGAGGCCAAACTTGCGGGCAAAGGCGAAGTCGCGTTCGTCGTGAGCGGGCACCGCCATAATCGCGCCGGTGCCGTACGAGATCAGCACATAGTCGGCGACCCAAACTGGGACGTTTTCGCCGTTGACGGGGTTTGTCGCATAACCACCGGTGAAGACACCGGTCTTGTCGCCGCCGTCTTCGATGCGCTCGAGTTCGGTTCGCTTCGATGCCTGGTCGACGTAGGCATCGACGGATTCGCGGTGCGTTTCTGACGTGATGGAACCGAGTAGCGGATGCTCCGGGGCCACCACCATAAAGGTGGCGCCCCACAATGTGTCCGGTCTGGTGGTGAATACGGTGAGTGTGTCGCCGGCTTCGGTGGTGAAGTCGACCTTGGCGCCTTCTGAGCGACCAATCCAGTTGGACTGTTGGGCCTGGATGGCGTCTGGCCAGTCGATGCCCTCGAACGAAAGAAGCTCGTCGGCATAGTTGGTTATGGAGAAGAACCACTGCTCCATCAACTTCTGGATGACGGGCTGTCCGTTGCGTTCGTCGACTCCGTCGATGACCTGTTCGTTGGCCAAGACCGTGTTGAGCGACGGTGACCAGTTGACCATTGCTTCGCCGCGGTAGGCGATGTTGTTCTTGAACATCTGGGCGAACAGCCACTCGGTCCATTTGTAGTACTTCGGTTCGCATGAGATGGCTTCGCGTTGCCAGTCGAACATGGCCCCCATCGAACGAAGCTGAGTACGCATTCGGCCGATGTTTTCCCACGTCCACTTCGCCGGATGGACACCACGCTGAACAGCAGCGTTTTCGGCTGGGAGACCAAACCCGTCAAAGCCGATAGGGAACAACACGTTGTAGCCCTTCATGCGCATGTAACGAGCCCTCGCATCTGAGGGCGTCATGGCATACCAGTGGCCCATGTGCAGGTCGCCAGATGGGTACGGCAACATCGTGAGGGCATAGTGCTTCGGGCGGTCCCAGTCGACCACTGAGCGGTAGAGACCCTCGTCTTCCCAGCGCTTCTGCCAGGTGGTCTCGATCGTCGTGTGGTCGTAACTCATGGCGGCCAAGCGTACCGAGCCGGCCGGTCGCGGTGCGCCTCTATATATCGTGCTCCCAGGGTTCGGCTAACATCTTGGCAAGTTCGTTGTCGATTTCGGCGGCGTTCCCAGCGTTGACGACGTAGTGGTACCAGCGACAGCTTGGGCACTCCTAGAGCTCGTCAGACAGCGATGATGACTGTGTCGTGGACGTTGCGGCTGTGTTTAGCGATGCGCAACTCGACTTCGCCAGGCTCGAGAATCCAGCTATGCGCCGCTGGGTCCCAATGGCGAAGATCCGCGTGTTCGACCACCACCTCAGCGACTGTTGTTTCGCCGGGCTCGACCTTCACCTTGGCGAAGCCGACCAGCACCTGTTGCGGGCGAACCACCGCCGAGACTTGACGATGGGCGTATACCTGCACCACCTCTACTCCGGCGCGGTCGCCGACGTTCGAAATTGGCACGCTAATCGTCGTCCCAGACTCGACTGCGCCGGCAGTGACGTCGCCCCAGCTCAGCTCGGTGGTCGTTAGGCCGTAACCGAAGCAGAAGGCAGGCTCAACGTC
>JAADHX010000320.1 GCA_013151655.1 Actinomycetota bacterium | reverse complement strand
CGTGGAAGTTGCCCAAGAGGCCGTCGTGATCCCTGCCCGAATCCACAACGAGGAGCCGGGCGACGACGTTCGTCGTTCGCTCGGGGTGATTGAGCGTTCGATCTTCGATTGCGTTTATTCGCGTCATCACAATGGCCGTGTTCGTGAACGTGCGATCCGGCGTCTGCTGTTGTCTGAACAGAACTTCTCGTGGACGGTCCCCTACGCGGTCCGCCTGCTTGGCGAGTACGTGGTTGAGATTGCAGCGGCGATCGACACCATGCTCCCTTTGGACTGGGATTCAGCAAGAGAGGCATCTTTCGGCAAGTTCGCGGCGATGAACCCGAAGTTCGTGGCGCTCACTGAAGCACGGGCAACGAGCTATTGGGCTCTGCGAGCTGAGCGCACACGACTCTGACCTGCCGCCGTATCCAGCGTTCTCTGCGATCAGGCGAGTGATGAGCGCTGGCCAACGCTTCGCAGCCATCAACGAAGTCCGTCGCCTGCGGCACTTGCCGTCGGTGCACACGATCGCCGACCGGAACTACGAATTCGGGAGTCGTGGTGCTGGCCCGGTCGTCGCTCGCGTTTCTGCGCTTGAGCGGGCACGCCACGGATTCCGATCGATTGGTAGAGAGGGCGACGCAGCGTGGTGTTCGTTTGACCTGGGAATCATCGTCGGGACCGAACTCTCCGACGCGAAACACGCAGAGAAGCTGTTTGTTGAAGCTAGGCACACGTTTGCGCGAGTTCACGATTGGCGTGGCTCGGGTCTCGCCGTGGCCAAGCTCGCCAATCTTGCGGTCGTGCGCAGCGACGTGCCACTAGCACGCCATTATCTGGAGTCGTTCACCGGCGACCTCGCAGTGCTCGACGCTGCGACTGCCGCGTCCCTCGCATCGTGCTGGGCAGATGTGCACCAAGCCGAAGGTGATTGGACGGAATCAGTCAGTGATCTCGAGCGTGCGGTCGCGCTGTACGAAGGCGCCGAGATCGCGCGCGAGAACCTCGGCGCGCGGGTCAAACTCGGCTATGCCCTCCTCGCCTGCCGACGGTTGAACGAAGCGACCAAGCAGGCCGATCAGGCTGAACATCACGTCGACCTGGCGCGACCGATTGACCGGGCGCGTCTACCACGGTTGCGGGCTGACATCGCTGTAGCGGACGGCAACTACATCGAGGCGGTCGCCCAGTTGCAGACGGCGTTGACAAGCCAAGACCTCATACCGTTCGATGAGATGTATGTCCGTTTGCACTATGGAGAGCTGGCGCTTCGTAGCGGAAGCCACGCCACCGCAGAGGTCGAGCTGCGCAAGGCAGCCGCACTCGCCCGCGACCTCCAGGTTCCGGTCGCCGCGGCGAGAGCCGCGCATGCACTTGCCTCGACTCTTAAAGGCGTCGGCGACGTTAAGGGAGCGTTCGTAGCGGCGACAGACTGCCTGGACTTGGCCGAGCAAGCAAACGACTGGCGACTAGTCACCCGGATTGTTCGTCACGGCGATGCGCTGTCGCTTGCAACGCAAGTCGGTGACCGCGAAGCGACCGCATCTCTCCTCGCGAAGCTCCTGGCCCTGCTCACTGAAATAGACGACCTGAACCCCGTGAAACAGTGTGCTCTCATAGCAATTGAAGCCCTGACGGGCGCTGGCGACGATTTGGGTGCCCGCCGCCTTCAAGCCAGACTGCGGGCCGACAGCCATTCGTAGGCGGGAGCCACAGCTTCGTTTACGGTCCGACGGTTCCGCCGCTCACCGCGACCATTAGGTCGTGCCGACGCCGTGGATCCAGCCACTCGGACTCATGGGTGTAGTCGACCGGCTCCCGCCGGGTGCTCTTCGGTCGAACATATTGTTCGGAGCGAGCGGGTCTCAGCGTTCGAGTCCTTGGGTGCGTGGTCGCCGGGTGAGTCGTTGGAGACGGCGCATTGCTGCAACTGTCCGGTCGCGTCCGGGCTCGCTCGCCCGAGCGCCTGTCGGTGCATCGGTGGCGGCGTTGTCCCGCTCCAGGTCATGTGTCTGGTTCGAGAGTTCTCGTAGCTCGCGGCGTCGCGCGATCGCGCTCACTTGGTCGGGCTGTCGTTCGAGCGTTGCGGCGACGGCAACTATCGGGGTCCATTCGCGGACGTGGTCGGCCGGGCCGTGTCGGTCGGGGTCGAACGCCGGCGGCGCAGTGTGGATGTGGTTGGCGTTTCGGCCACGGGTCGTCCCGACATAGAGCTGTTTGGCATCGGTCCGGTCGTCGATGAGGAGGTGGGCTTCGTCAACGGTGGCACCTTGGGCCCGGTTGATCGTGGAGGCGTAGTCGACGGTCAGGTTGCCTGCGGCGATGTAGTCGGCAGGGATGGCGTGGCTGTGTCCGTTGTCGAGGTTGGTGAGATGCAGCTCGTGTCGTGTGCCTTCGTCGAACATCCATCGGTCGCCGTTGCGTACCCAGTGGTCACCGTCAGGTCCGTAGACAAGTGTTCGGTCGTTTGCTCGGGTCACGACTGGTTGGCCGGGGTGGAAGACGCGCCCTGCGATCTCGACCCCGTCGTCAGAGTCCAACCAACCGACGCTGACAAGCCGGTGGGTGAGTGCGGCGTTTAGTTCGTCGACGGTCTTGTTGGTTGACGCCATGATCAAGACGTCTCGCCCTTCGATGATCCCGTCGAACGCTTCGTCGGCGACTGCCTGAATTGCTGCGGCAGGATCAGCGTGACCATGGATGCGACCGTGGTAGTCATAGGCATCCACAACTCTCGGCTCGCCGTTCCGGAGATCAAGCGATGCGTCGGCTTCCCAAGTGTGTTCGAACCGGTGGAGTGTGTCGAGTTCGACCGTTGCGACACCTGGGTCGCTGACGAGTTCGGCAAACATGCCGCCCGCATCGACTGAGCCGAGTTGGCGATGGTCGCCGACAAGGATCGTCCGCCAGTTTTTGACTTGGGCGATCTCGCCATACTGACAAAGGAGTCGGGTGTCGACCGTGCCGGCTTCGTCGATGATCACCACCGATCGTTCCGGCAGGTCCCATGCTTCACCTGGTGGTCTTTGCCCGCGCCGCTGTTTGGTCGAGTGTTCGTAGACGAGCTTGTGCAACGTGTCCGAATTGAGGCCAGTACCGTCTTGGAGTGCCTGCGCCGCTGACGCTGAGGGCGCGGCCCCGAACACCGACACACCAGCCGACTTCCATGCCGCAACCGATGCGGCGAGCATTCGAGTCTTGCCCGAACCGGCCGGGCCGACCACCGTGATGACCGGTCGAGGTTCGGTGAGCATCATCGTCACCGCTGTCACTTGGGCGTCATCAAGACCCGCAATCATCCGGGCATCGACGGCAATTTCCTGATGGCTGCCGTCAGCCACTGACCGCGCCCAGTCGACGATGTCGAGTTCTTTCATGAGGTGACGGCTTGTCGTGTACCGGACTGCCGACGGCGGCAACTGCACCGGGCGGCCATCCGACGCCCGCAACATGTCCCCTGGCTTGTTGGAGACTGTCCGGCTCTACGCCCTCGACCAGCTCATCGCCGCCAACGAAGTCAAAGCCGCACGCGACAAGCACCTGGAGTGGATTCTCACCGTCGCCGGTCTCACTACTGCGAGAGACCGGTTAAGCGAGCCGGGCGACAACTGGCAGGACGAGATTGACCGGCTCGCCGAGATGGACAACATCGTGGCGGCCATGGAATGGGCCGACGAGACCAGCAACCCTGACGTGGTTCTCGAACTGTTCCGCGGATCCATG
>JAADHX010000090.1:2199-5538 GCA_013151655.1 Actinomycetota bacterium | reverse complement strand
AGCGCGGCCGCGGGACCACCGGTGAATCGTCCGTGCCAAAGAGTCTTCGAGTTGTCGTCTTCGTTGTGCTCGTCGGTCATTTCAGTCCAGTCCGGCAAGGTCTTTGAGGAGCTCAGCGAGCGCGTCACCGTCATCTGACTCCGAGACACACATGAGAGTGTCGTCCCCGGCTACCGTGCCTAGTAGCCCATCAACACGGCTCCGGTCGAGCGCTGAGGCAACTACATGAGCGCAGCCAGGCGGGGTGCGGAGGATAACGATGTTCCGAGAAGAGGCGACATCAGCAACCCACTCCCCCATTACACGTCGAAGCTGGTCAACAGGCGCCAGCCGATCGGGTGCAAACTCTGGAATCGCGTACAACGTGTTACCGCTGGGCACGCGTACCTTTACGGCGCCGATGTCGTCGAGATCACGAGACACCGTGGCTTGAGTGGCCTCGATTCCGGATTCTGCCAGCAGCTCAATCAATTGTGGCTGGCTAGTGACTTCGTGGTCGCCGATCAACCGAGCAATTGTGGCTTGCCGGTGCACCTTGGTAGTCACGAACCCACTCCTTCGCTCTCGGCGCTCGCTGGCCGCACACCCAGGATGAACGCCAGCGCACCTCGGGCCGTGTGCAGCCGATTGTGACCCTGTTGGAACACCACAGATTGCGGCCCGTCGATGACATCGCCGGCAACTTCAAGCCCCCGGTAAGCCGGAAGACAGTGCATGAAGATTGCCTCGGGGCCGGCCACTGACATCACATCGGCGTCGACCATGAAACCCTCGAACTGTTGGCGACGCTCCGACTTCTCAGCCTCTTGCCCCATCGAAACCCACGTATCGGTGTGTACTGCGTCTGCACCGTCAACCGCGTCGGCTGGCCGGGTCGATTGCTCGACCGACGGCGCTCCGAGCAACAGCAGGCGTTCCAGTTCCGCTTCGCTAGCCCCGAATCCGTGCGGACATGCGAACCGCACATGCATTCCGAGCATCGCCGAAATTTCGCCGAGCGACCGCGACACATTGTTGTAATCGCCGACGTAGGCGACGGTTCTGCCGCTGAGTTCACCGAGGCTCTGTTGCATCGTGAGCGCATCGGCAAAAGCTTGAAGCGGATGCGAGCGGTCGGAAAGCATGTTGACGACCGGCACGTCGACAACGGCCGCCATGCGCTCGACGGTGCTGTGCTCGAAAACGCGACCGGCGATCAGAGCGTGATACCCCTCCATGATTCGAGCGATGTCTTCAACCGGCTCACGAGTGTCGAACCCGACCTCTTCGCCACGGGTGTATATGGGATGACCACCGAGTTGCACGACGGCCATCTCCATCGAGTGACGAGTGCGATTGGAAGGCTTCTCGAATATCAGCGAGGCTCCAAGACCGTCGAGCGGTCGCCCGAGAGATTCGATTGGCACCTGAGCAAGCCTGAGGATCTGACTTATCTCGTCCGCGGTGAAATCGGTGACATCCAGCAGATGCCTTGGGGAGGTATCCGTCACACTCATCGAGAATCTGTTTCCTTCGCTGCCGCGAGCGCTTGCGAGATCAAGACCATGGCCTCGTCGATTTCGTCGTCTGTCACGGTGATCGGCGGAACCAGACGTATTGTCGTTGGCGATACGGCGTTGACGATCAGACCGCGCTCAAGTAGGTCGGTGTACACCACCCTCGCGTCGATTCCCTCCGCAAGTTCGACACCGAGCATCAGGCCTCGACCACGAACATCTATGACGGCCTCGACATCGTGGAGCGCGGCTACGATCCGCCTGCCTTGACGCGCGGCGACCGCTGGAGCATCTATTCGTTGCATCTCATCGATCACCGCGTTCACCGCGGCGGCCGCGATGGCCGTTCCCGAATACGTGCTTCCGTGGTCGCCGGGTTCAAAAACGGCAGCCACGTCGATTCGCGCCCAACAAGCGCCGACCGGCATCCCGTTGCCCATTGCCTTGGCGAGAGTCACAACGTCGGGGCTGACGCCAGCGTGCTCGAACCCGAACCACTTACCGGTACGCGCAAAACCCGTCTGGATCTCGTCGACCATCATCAAGGCTCCGGTCTCGCTGCACAGTTCTCTGATTCCGACGAGATAGTCCGTTGTCGCTGGGTTAACTCCACCTTCGCCCTGTATCGGCTCGATCAACACGGCCGCTACCGAACCGTCAACCGCTGCTCGCATCGCTTCCAGGTCCCCCCAGGGAACGTGGCGGAAACCTTCGGGCATCGGAGCGAACGGCTCGTGTTTACCAGGTTGGCCTGTGGCCGCGAGCGCGGCCAGCGTCCGCCCATGGAAGCTCCCAAGAGCACTGACGACTGTGTGTCTGCCTCGACCCCCGTGCTTTCGAGCGAGCTTTATCGCGCACTCGTTCGACTCGGCCCCCGAGTTGGTGAAGAACAGTTGCCCGGCGCTCCCGGTTGCGTCGGCCAACAACCCGTTGACTCTGACCGCAGCCTCGGTCGCTACTGGATTGGCAAAGAAGTTCGATACATGAACGAGTCGATCCAACTGGTCAGCGACGGCTTCGGCGACGGCCGGATTTGAGTGGCCAAGCGAGACCACCGCGATCCCGGCCAGGAAGTCGAGATAGCGCTTGCCGTCAGAATCCCAAAGTTCGGTCCCTCGCCCGCGCTCGAACATGATCGCCGGAGGTCCGAAGACGGGCATAAACGGGCAATTCGACATTGGGGCATGCCCGAACGCGTGCGATCCAGTTGCGTCGGCATTGCTCACTTGAACGTCTCCTTCGACTCCATAACCATGGTCCCGATCCCGGCATCTGTGAAGACTTCGAGCAACAGAACATGAGCGATTCGACCATCAAGGATGTGCGCTCGATGCACGCCGTTACGCACAGCCTGCACACAACTCGCAACCTTCGGGATCATGCCGCCGACAATCGTTCCGTCGTCAACCATCGCATCTAGTTCCTCTGCTGTGACCTGGCGAATAAGGCTCGTCGCATCGGCGACATCGCGACGCAGGCCTTCGATATCGGTGAGATACACAAGCTTTTCGGCACCCACCGCTTCCGCAATCGCTCCCGCAGCGGTGTCGGCGTTGATGTTGTAGGCCTGCCCGGTCTCGTCGCTGCCGATGGTCGCTATCACGGGAATGAATTCGTCGTCAACGAGGCGTTGTATGACTTCAGGGTTGATCTCGGTGACGTCGCCAACGAAACCCAGTTCATCACTCCGCGCTGTAGCCCGAATCAGCCCCGCATCGACTCCGCTGATGCCAACCGCGAATCGGCCGTGCACATTGATCGCTGCAACCATCTGCGGATTTACCTGACCCTTGAGCACCATTCGGACAATCTCGACGGTCTCAGCGTCGGTGACGCGCAGACC
>JAADHX010000090.1:0-2191 GCA_013151655.1 Actinomycetota bacterium | reverse complement strand
GAGCCTCTCCATGAGAGCCGAAATCTGCGGACCGCCTCCGTGTACCACGATCGGCCGCATCCCTACAAGGCGCATCAACACGATGTCTTCGGCAAACAGGCTCAAGGCGTCGTGTTCGGAGGTTCCGGCGAGTGCGTTGCCTCCATACTTGACAACAACAGTCTTTCCCGCGAACCGACGAATGTAGGGCAACGCCTCGACAAGAGTTGATGCTTTCAAACTTGCGGCGTTCGACGAAGCGCCGCTCATGGGGCCAATCCGACTGTTGCGAGGCCCGTGGCTTCATCTAGGCCAAGAGCGATATTGGCTGCCTGAACAGCACCACCGGAAGCACCTTTGGTCAAGTTGTCGATTGCACACATTGCGATCACGGTGCCAGTCCGCTCGTCGTACGTTGCCGACACGTGCGCCGAGTTCGAGCCGAGAACCGACTTAGTTGCGGGCGCACCGTCGACGACCGCAACGAATGGCTCTGTCAGAAAGAACTCACGTTGGGCATCGAGCACGGCATCGGCCGAGCAGGCGTCGGCAGGCTGGGCGTAACAAGTTGCGAGTAGACCCCTACTCATCGGCACGAGGTGAGGGGTGAAGATCAATTGGGCTCCGATTTCTTGCTCCATCTCAGGCGTATGTCGATGCGACAAGAGCCCGTATGCCGCTGCATTGGACTCGACATTTGTGTAGACATTCGTTTCGGTTGGGTTACGTCCCGCGCCGGTGATGCCCGTAACAGTGTTGACAATGACGCCAGAGGTTTTGATCAGACCCGCCTCGACCAACGGACGCAATGCCAACGTGGCCGCTGTCACGTGGCAACCGGGCGTTGCCACGAGCTTCGCGTCTGACAGTTCTTTGCGGTGGAGTTCTGGCAAGCCGAACACCGCTTCGGACAGCAGATCGGGCTGAGTGTGCTCGAAGCCGTAGAACGCAGGGTAGGCCGCGGCGTCCTTGAGCCTGTAGGCGGCAGACAAATCGACCACACAACCAACTGATCCGACCAGTGACGGAACCATCTCCATTGAGGCAGCGTGCGGCAAACCAAGAAATACGAGGTCAAGCCCGTCGACAGCCGAAGAGTCGAACTCGCTGAACACGAGGTTGGGGTACGCAACTTGAAGCGATGGGTACAGGTCAGCGGCACGCCGACCGGCCATCGAATCACCGGTGGCCACACGGATCTCAAAATTTGGGTGCTGCGACGCGATACGTAGCAATTCTGCGCCGGTGTAACCCGAGGCGCCAATAATTCCGACGTTGATAGTGGGGTTCCCGCTGGACATCTGCATGATCATACACCTTTGTGCATGCTCATCCAAACACCACCTCGTTTGTATGTGAATTATCGGCCTTATGACCGGAAACTCACATACAAACGCAAGAATGGAGGCGTGATCCCGGGAACTCCGCCAACAAAAGGGCGGCTGCTCGTGGCAACTCCCCCTCTTGAGGAGGCCACATTCGATCGCACAGTGATCTTCATGCTCGAGCATCAAGAAGACGGTGCAATCGGTGTAGTCATAAATCGGCCGAGCATTGAGAGTCTCGATGAACCGCTCGACCGATGGATCGACCTGCAGTCCGTTCCGTCGTCCATATTTGCTGGGGGCCCAGTCGAGCAGTCGGCACTCATCGCTCTTGCCGAGACCACAGAACCACTGGTCGAGAGCAGCGAGTATCTGTCTCCAATCAGCGGAACTATCGCGTCGGCAGACCTCACTGCCGACCCGGCGCTAGTGGCCGCCGAAGTCCGCGGCGTGCGAGTGTTCAGAGGCTACGCAGGTTGGGGCCCTGGCCAACTCGAAGGAGAGATCGAAGCGGGAGCGTGGCTCGTGCTCGACTCCGAATCTGGCGATGTCTTCTCCGATAGCCCCGACGAATTGTGGCGAACCGTGGTTCGTCGTCAGCCCGGCCGGCTCTCCTGGCTGGCAGATGCCCCTGACGATCTCAGCTGGAACTGAGCGTTCGCAATTTCGCTCTCAGACGTTGAGTGCCGAAATCGCCTCGTCAACGCGATCTACCGGCACCAGCAGGTGGTCGTGGTGGTATCCGGCGATCACGTTGCATGGAATATCCACATCAGTTAGCCGAGCGCTCACAGCCGCGGTCAGACCTACAGCTTCCAAGCTTGAATGCACGGTCAGAGTGAGCCACGCGAGGCGCACCGGAACATCGAACCCTGACCGTTCGGCCG
>JAADHX010000019.1:1143-4484 GCA_013151655.1 Actinomycetota bacterium | reverse complement strand
GTCCGCAGCAGTTCGGTGAGTTTGGGCAACAGCTGTTTGAAGATGGAGCCAACGTTCTGATCTTGCGAGCACCTCGTCACGGCCGGGCCAACTCGGAAGGCGATGGCGTCGGCAGCGTTTCGAATGTCGAGTCGTTAACGGCATCCGAGCTACGTGACTACGCCGACGACGCCATAGACATCGCTACCGGGCTCGGTGACGAGGTGCGGGTGCTCGGACTGTCCATGGGCGGCGTTCTCGCCTCGTGGACCGGCCAGAATCGCGACGACGTTGATCGTGTGGTTGCGGTTGCTCCCGCTCTCGGGATACCAGGCGTACCGGGCTTTCTGACCACCGGGTTCATCAACCTGTTCGACAAACTGCCGAATGTTTCGCTTCCTGGACGTTCTGAGCTTGATCATGTTTACGCTGGCGAAGGCACGAAGGGTCTAGTCGCAACGTTCTTGCTCGGGAGAGCTACCGAGGCATCTACTTACCGCACTGGCCCCGCCGCGTCCGAGGTAGTCGTTGTGGTTAACCCAGATGATGACGAGGCGCCTCCCGCGATCGTCATCCCGTTTGCGGAGCGGTGGGCACGGCAAGACGGCAGAGTCGTTCTGCTCACACTTCCTGCCGTCGGGCTTCCGCATGATGTAATCGACCCCGATCAGCCTGACGGCGACACGTCGCTTGTCTACCCGATCTTGTACGAAGCACTGAACGGTAAAACTCCTTGACTGCGACTATGGCCGGCTCGACTCGACAGAAGGTCCGTACTTTCGTCGTAATCAGCGTTTGTTCAGTTGTTGCGCTGATCTTGTTGTACGTCATTGCGGTCCGCACGTCGTTCGGGCAGAAGTTCGATGACATTGCCTTCGAAGGGCGTGCTGTTGAAGGCACTGAAGTCACGAAGGGGCTCAACGATCTGTTGCACTCTGTCACGCGATCAACGTTGTTGCTTCTGACTGCGGCGCTCGTTGTCTTCGCTCTCGCCAGAAGACGTGTTCGACTTGCTCTAGCAGTCGGTTCGGGCGTCACTATGTCGGTGTTAACCACGGAGATTCTGAAGAATCAGGTGTTAAGTCGGCCGTCTCTGGACGATGTAGCAGGAATCGCTCAGAACAGCTTCCCGAGTGGGCATGCCACAATTGCGATGGCACTATCGCTTGGAATGGTCATGGTGGCGCCACATAGGTGGAGGTGGACTGCGATGGTCGCGGGTTTGGCCCTGTCGCTCACATTCGGCATCGGTGTCTTGGCAACCGGGTGGCATCGCCCAAGTGATGTAATCGCGGCATATCTTGTTTGCGTCGCGATCTTCGCCCTCGTGACGGCGATGCTGCTCAGGGTGTCGGGGCTCGGCGATGTGCGAGCCGATCAGTTGGGGGAGATCGAAGAACGTCTGACTCCATTATGGTCCGCGCTCCTTGGTCTGCTGGTGGTGGCGATTGCTGGCTTCACTGTGGTGTCTAGCTTCACGGCAAATGCTCTTCATACGGTCGATTTTGCCCCCGAGTACGTCGCTGTCTGCGTTGTCATTCTCCTGTTTGGGGCAGCGGTCGTGACCGGGTACCACGAACTTCTCCGTGGGGTCTCGCTCGACTCGTCGCCCTCGCCCGCCGCCCAATCTGGCGCGGTCCGAGATCAGCCGGTCAACTTCTAGGTCTCGCTGGGAGCGCCAGCCACAAAGTTGCTCACCTTGGTAGCTAGAGGCCCGTATCGTGCATCGAACTTGTTGGCGCGTTCAATGGCTCGCTGACGCTTTTCGGTTCCGTAGCGGCGCTTGGCCCAGCGGGAGCCTGGGCGAGCGAGTCGTATCGCTCCGAATAAACCCACCGGCGGAAAGAGCACGGCGAAGAGTGCGAGCCTGAACTTCCCCTTGATCGCTGTACATGCCGCGAACATCAGGCTGATGCCGATTGCAAGGATCGCTCCGCCGATCTCAGCCGCGTCGTTGTCGAAGTCGATGGTCGCAAATGGGTTGAACCCGATGAGAATGAGGCCGAGCAGGCCGACCGTGAGGCCGACCATTTCGACTGAGATTTGGCCTTCCTCGGCCCAGTACACGTCATCTAGCCTGAGTATGAGAGCGAATTCGTCGAGAACGAGTGAAGTCCCGATGCCGACAAGAACGCCTGCCAGTTCGGCCCATCCGGTCGCTCCCGAGGCTCCGACCGCCAGGAATGCTCCGGCGACGAGGATGATGACGCCGGGAACCGCGTGGTGGATGTGAAGCCCGGATTCGGAGACGTTGTCGCCGAACGGGCCACGCCCACTGCGGATCGTTCTGGTGATCGTGCGAGTCACGATGAAAGTGATTACGAAGGCAAAAAAGCATAGGAACAGGGGAAGGCGCCCCGACTCGACGAATTCGCGTTCCAGCCATGCTCCCACGCAGACAGGCTATTGCTCGCAGGGCTTCGCGTCGGGCTGCATTCAGGTCTCGCCGTCGCGGATTACTCCGGCAACGATCCGAAAGGCGAGCGCTGTTGCTCCGGCCAGACCAAAATAGCCCAGCACTTCGTTGATTGAAACTGAGCTGCCAAGGGTTGGTCCGGCGTCAACACTGAGTAAGAGTGTTGAACCAACTCCGGCCGCCGCGGCGATGACCGCCAGAACTATCCGGTCGACCAGCCGAGTCAGCAGCTTCGAGTCGCGTTCGTCAGAGAGGAATGACACGCTCGCGGAAAGCTGGCCGGCCAGCAGCTGGCCGAAGAGCTCGTCAACTCGTTCAGGCAGGCGTCGCAACCGCGGAAGTTGATGGACCGCCTCGCGTTCGATCGTTGATCGCAGCTCGGACACCGATGGTCGGCCCATCTGACGTTCGGCGTGTACTCGAGCGGCATCGACCAACGAGAAGGCGGGATCGACCATCGTGAGCGTTCCCTCTAAGGACACCATTGTTCGGCCCAGAGTTCCGAACCAGCGCGGTAGGCGGATCCCGAACTGGCCAATGAGGGCGGCGAGGTCTTCGAACGCGGAGGCGGTAATTCCGCCTCCGGCGCGCATGTATCGAGCGAGGAACGATTCGAGCACCGCATCGAGTGCTCGCGTGTCGAGCCTGCGGTCGAAGACTGTGATGCGCTCGAGTGCCTGTCGCAGACTCACCGCATCTCCTTCTGCAGCCGCCGAAAGAAGTTCGAGCACCGCAGAGCGGTGTCCCGGGCCGATGCGGCCGACGGCGCCGAGGTCAATCAGAACAATGGTGCCGTCTGGTGCGATGAGGATATTTCCAGGGTGCGGGTCGGCGTGGAATACTCCGACTTCGAATATCTGATGCATGAAGGCTTCGATCAGGCGGGCGGCCAAATCCCGTCGGTCGATTCCAAGCGCGTCGAGTGCTTCGATGTCATCGATGGATG
>JAADHX010000019.1:0-1113 GCA_013151655.1 Actinomycetota bacterium | reverse complement strand
TGCGCGGTTGACATCTCTGGGTATACGACTGCCACTCTTACACCGTCGATTCCCGAGAGACCTGCGCTCAGCTCGACTGCGTTGCCTGCCTCGATGGTGAAATCGAGTTCCTCTTCGACGCCTTCGATGAATTCGGCAGCGAGTTCGGCGGGTTGGATTGAGAGTCCAAACGTGGTCCGGCGCTGGATGAGGTCAGCGATCTGCATGATCGCGGCGCGATCGTTTTCGATGGTCTTCGACAGCCCGGTTCGCTGCACCTTGACAACAACTTCGGTGCCGTCGAGGAGGCGCGCCCTGTAGATCTGGGCAATCGAGGCACTGGCTATCGGCGTCCAGTCGAACGTTTCGAAGAAGTCGTCGGTGGGTCCACCAAGTTGTTCTGTCAGCTGAGGTCGGATCACATCTTCAGGTTGCGGTTCGGCGGAGCTTCTCAACAGCGCGAGTTCTTCACACCAAGCAACTGGAAGTACATCGGACCGGGTCGACGCGACTTGGCCGAGCTTGATGAATATTCCTCCAGCGGACTCGAGTGTTCGCCGAACTCCGGCGGGGAGCCGTTCGGCGGTGACACGCCTCGAGAGCACTCCCTCCCTACGAGCTATGGCGAGGACCTCTCGGTATCGCCTTAGCGGAGCGATCCTTTGCCGAATCGATGCGATTGGGTTTCGTAGCGTGAACAGCCCGGCTGAGTCGCCGCGCTTCAGAGACCCGACAGGCGACAGAAGGTCTATTACCAAGGCTACGGCCATCGTGAACAACGTCCCCAGCGCCAGAGCGACCAGGGCCATGTCCAGCGTTGCCCACTCCCAGTTAGTGAGTTCTCCGGCAACAATGATCGCGAACGTCCACCCGATGAGGCCTGAAATTCCGAGCGCTACCCAACCACGTCGCGCCCCCAGCAGACGGCCGGCCAGGAAGGTAACGGCCCACATGGCTGGGATCCCCAGCAAGACCCATCCAGCGATGTGCATCTCAGCCCCCGAAGGTCAGGGTGCTTGCCGGTCGGACGACCCGCGGATCGGGCGGGCTCGCCACTGAAGCGTCTTTGTTTGCATATGAGATGGTGTTCAGGATCGTGTGCAGGCTCCCCAGGCGGGCGCGCCGTTTCTCGTT
>JAADHX010000045.1 GCA_013151655.1 Actinomycetota bacterium | reverse complement strand
GCTCATGTGCGGCGGCGCAATGGGAGGAGTACTTGGCCCGGCCGAAGGTCTGTACTTCGACCTCGCCGAGACGTACGCGAAAGCCGGAATCGGCACGGTTAGGGTCGGCTACCGCAAACCGAATGATCTCGGAATGTGTATGCACGATCTGGCCGCCGCTGCCGACCTGTGCACCCGTTCTGGCGCAACTCGTTTCGTCACGATGGGCCATAGTTTCGGAGGCGCGGTTGCCCTGAACGCCGGCATCGCGTTCCGCGATCACTGCGCCGGAATCGTCTTGTTGTCTACCCAATCAGCTGGCTGCGAAGCCGCCGAACAGATTGGCACCACTCCCCTGCTTTTGCTCCACGGCGACCACGACCAGATTCTGCCGCACATGGCCAGCGAGATGGTCAGGATGCTCGCCGGCAAGGGCGAACTTGTGCTGCTCGACGGCGCCGGCCACCTGCTCACCGAAGCCGCAGCCGAACTCCGCGAACGCCTTGGCCAGTGGATTCCGTCGAAACTTTCCGATCACGCCGATTCGGGCCTGCCCGCACCGCCGTCGTGAACGTGCCCGTTGGGAGCGGGCCCGGCGTGCCCGAGAGCCTTGGCGCCATCGACGCCAGTTGGCTAACCGAAGCGTTGTCATCGACTGGGTTGAACGTTGAAATCGATTCGTTCCGATGCGATCGGATCGGTCAGGGCGTCGCGTTTCTGGGTGCCCTTGCTCGCCTCAGCGTTACCTATCGCAACGGTGATGGCCCGATATCGTTCGTGGTGAAGATCCCGCCCTCAAACCAGGGTGCGCTAGCCGTGGGCAGGCTGCTCAACGTTTGGGTCCGTGAGGCCCGCTTCTACCGCGACCTGGCGTCCCAATTGCCAGACGCAGTCTCGGTTCCGAGGTGCTGGTACCAAGCCATCGACGGCGAACGTTCCGTTATCGTGCTCGACGACCTGGCTCCCGCCGAGACTCGCGATCAGGTGGTGGGGGCAACCGACGGCGAAGCCAACGCTGCTGTCGAGGCACTGGCCAGATTTCAAGCTCATTGGTGGGGCCAAGACGCCAGTGGCCAAGTCAAGTGGATGCCAGGTATCGATCGCCCCAACACCGGCATCGGTCTGGCAACGTCGATGGCCGCCAACATCGACCGTTTTGTCGACCGGTTCGGCCATCTGTTGTCCGACGAAACCACCGACTGGACCCGACGGTTCATTCCCCATGTTCCCGCGTGGCTCACCGAACTGGCGTCGCACCCGATGACGGTGGCCCACGCCGACTATCGACTTGGCAATCTCCTATTCGGGCCGCACGGCCAGGTCCACATGATCGACTGGCAGACCGCTATGCGCACCGGCGGCGCGACCGACCTCGCTTTCTTCACCACCACAAGCATCAGCATCGAGAGCCGTCGCCGCAACGAAGCAGAACTGCTCGACCGCTACATCAACACCCTGCGCGAATCAGGTGTTGCTAGATCTGACCTAGCCCACGTTCGGGACGACTACGCCGAGTCGATTCTCTGGTGGATGGCGATGTTGTCCAACAACCTGGCCAACATCGACGCTCCCGACGAGAAGAGCACGGCTCTGTTCGACTCGATGCTCACTCGAATGCACACCGCAGCAAGCGACCACGATCTCGGCCGCGTTATCGACCGCCTAGAACGACGATAGGGCCGGCGGACCGGCCAGGCAGATCTATCGTCTCAGGTACAGGCTTCGCACTCGTCTGGATTCTCAATTCCACACGCCAGAACCTCGTCGGCATCGCCCCAATCAAGCTCGGAATCGCCGAACTCGCCCTCGGCGGAGGTGTCGGTAACTGGTGCAGCGTCTTCGGTGATAGCCATCTTTCGAGTGTGGCAGGCAGCGACGCAAATTCCAACGATGGCATTCGAATTAGTCGTTCGAAAGTCAGTTGTTATGTCCAAACTTGATGCCACGCTCAGATTTGAGCCGTTATGTCCGATTGAATCTCATGTCCAGCCAACTCGAACGTGCCGACGTCGACGTCGAGCTCTACCTCGGCTGTTCGCTCATCGCTGCCGAGACCACCGCATACACCACGAAGCTCATGGAGTTGTTGGACGATTCCGATGCTGAACACGACGACATCATCGAACTCGTTTCGGCTGACGCGATCCTTGTGAGCAAGATTCTTACGCTAGCCAACAGTGCCTTTGTTGGTGCCAGACGCGAGTCATCCAACGTGTGGGACGCGGTTCGAGTCCTTGGCCTCAGCATGGTTCGGAATGTGGCCACATTGCGTTTGTTTGCCATGAAACCAGACAATGCCGAGCTGCCCGCCGGCTACTTCGAACACTCAGTCGCCAGCGCGGCCGGTGCAGCGGTTATCGCCTCGCAGGTGGGCAACAAGGTTCGCGATGCTTGGGCCATTGCCTTAATGCACGACCTGGGAATCGTCCTGATGGCTAGCGCTGAACCGGACCGATTCCAAGCCGCTCAGAACGATTCCGGGTTCTCAAGCCTGGCAGAAGAGCACGCCGTTTTCGGTTTCGGACACGACGATGTGGCGGCCGAAGTGCTTGATCACCTTGGGCTTCCAACCACGCTCACCTCGGCGATACGCGAACACAATGCCGATCCGTCGACTGGCGCGTCGGCGATGTCGCTGACGGTTCGAGCTGGCATCGCTCTGGCCGAGCAGGCCGGTGCGACTAGCTGCTCGGAACCAGTCGGAAACCTCAACGAGTTGCTCGACGCCCTCGATCTGAGCGTCTCGCACGACGCACTATTCGCCGAGCTGGACGAGCACCGATCGGCCGTTGCCGCGCTGCTGTAACTCGTGCAATGGATGGTCTAGATGTCGGGTGCCGGCAGTGGGCCGCGGGCGGCCTCGAACCCTGATGCCAACTTAATCAGGACCGGTTCGCTCCACGCCGTGCCCATGAACGTGATGCCGACCGGCAACCCGGCAACGAGTGCAACCGGCACGGAGATGAGCGGGTAACCGGCAGTGGCCGCGAGTGTGGCCGATCCGCCGATGTGGCGATCTCCGTTGACCAGGTCGATCGGCGAGGCTGGCGCACCGGTTGGCGCCACGATGGCGTCGACTTCGTGTGCGTCGAAGGCACGATCCAAGCCCTCGGTTTTGGCCAGTCTAGTAATGGTGTCCACCGCCTTGAGGTAGCGCCTATCTGACGTGGAACCCGTCGCCTCCGACGCTTCCAGTGTGTCTTGGCCGAAGTGCTGAAGTTCGACATCGGCGTTGTTCGTGTTGAACTCGATCACCTCGGCCAACGATCGTGGCGAGCCAGACGAACGGGTCGCGAGGTACTCGTTCAGCCCAACCCTGAACTCGTGCAGCAGCACTACTCCTTCTGCGGCCTCGAGTTCTTCGTCGACCACGAGGGTATCGATTTCGACCAGAATCGCCCCCGCCGCCCGCATTGTTTCCAGAGCAGCCTCGACCGCCTTATCGGCATGATCTGAGAACCCGAACAGCCTCCGGGCGACACCAATACGGGCGCCTCGAAGGCCGTCGCCGTCGACACACGCGCTGTAGTCGTGCACCTCGACCCCGGCGGTTGCCGGATCGCCTTCGTCGGGTCCGGCAATTGCGGTGAGTACGGCCGCGGCGTCAGCCACCGAACGAGCCAACGGTCCGATCGTGTCCTGGGAGCTAGATATCGGCACCACCCCTCTTCGGCTGGTCAGGCCAACCGTTGGCTTGAGGCCGACCACACCATTTGCCGTTGCTGGCGAAACGATCGAGCCGTCGGTCTCAGTGCCGATCGTCGCTGCCGCCAAACACGCCGACGCCGCGGCGCCAGACCCCGAGCTTGAACCACCAGGCGACCGGTCGTGCGAATACGAGTTGTGCACCTGTCCCGCTCGACCACTCCAGCCGCTGGTAGACGCTATCGACCTGAAGTTCGCCCACTCGCTCATGGCGGTCT
>JAADHX010000047.1 GCA_013151655.1 Actinomycetota bacterium | reverse complement strand
GCCTGATCCTCGTC
Organism: Actinomycetota bacterium; assembly: GCA_013151655.1. Taxonomy (GTDB): domain Bacteria; phylum Actinomycetota; class Acidimicrobiia; order Acidimicrobiales; family Poriferisodalaceae; genus JAADHX01. The sequence goes on along the minus strand of JAADHX010000047.1, from coordinate 3,336 downwards.
GATATCTCGCTCACCGACGAGGAAGCCGCCGAACTCGCGGCGACCGATATCCACGTGGTCACGATCGGCATCGAGTGTCCCGAAATTTCGTCTGTCGTGCTTGATGACGCGGCGGTCGGCTGGGATGCGGCCAACCATCTACTTGATCTGGGGCACCGTGATATCGGCCTTATTGAGGGTGTCTCAGGTGACCAACTTCGATTCGCTGTGCCCGCACGCCGGCGGCAAGGCTTCGACGAAGCGTTACGAGCCCGCGGGGTCGAACCGAGCACTGTGGCGATCGCAGCCGGAAACTTCTCGGTCAACGGTGGCGCTGAGGCGATGGCTCAGCTGCTCCACCTCGACCGTCGCCCGACAGCAGTATTCGCGATGTCTGACGAGATGGCCATGGGAGCACTCAAGGCGGCCAGAGAGGACGGACTGTCCGTCCCTGACGACCTGTCGATCATCGGCGTCGATGATCACGAACTCGCTCACGTCCTCGATCTCACTACGGTTGCCCAAGATGTCGCCGGCAAGGGATCAACCGCGGCGAGGTGGATTGTGACAGATCTCGAATCCGACCGGCGCGAGTTGTACCGCGAAGTAGACATGGCATCGTTAGTGATTCGCGGTACTACCGGCAAGATCGAGGATTGATCAGCCCAGTCGCGGGCAGAACCGAGAGCGCTAGTCAGCGTCGGAGAAACTCCGAGAGTTCCACCGGACGCCCCTCGTCAATCGAGCGATGAGCGGCAACGCCGATGGCCACCGACAGAAGTCCATCATTCAACGTCACGTCGGCGGCACCACCCGTGCGAATGGCGTCACGAAATCGCAAGTGTTCGAGGTAGGACGACCCGTCGTGGAGCCCCTCATATGCGATCCGTTCGTCCGCGACGGCATGTGTCTCGACATCACCGATGTTGTGTGTCCCGCGCCGCCCGATCCTGACGACACTGTCTGGCACGAACGCCTCGATTTTGCCGAGGTCACCAACCACCGTGAGTTCTTCCTGGTTGTGAGTCGCCTCGGCGAACATACAAAGGTCGAGCAAACCGCGGCCACCCTCGTCGAAGTCGACAATGACGAACGCGTTGTCGATAATGTCGGGCGTTTCGCCGCCGTACCGTTCGTCGAGATGGTTCACATCCTGTGCGCCGGAGGCCATCACTCTTATAGGCTGGCCGGGCATCACACGACACATCAGGTCGAAGAAGTGACAACACTTCTCGACCAGCGTGCCGCCAGTATTGCGAGAGAATCGATTCCAGTCGTCCACCTTCTTGAGGAACGGAAATCGATGTTCGCGGATCGCGATCATTCGAGGTTCGCCAACAGTTCCGGTGTCAACTTCGTCGATCAGGCGTGCGATCGGCGGCATGTACCGATACTCAAGTCCTACCCACGTGATCGCCTCCCTGCCATCCGCAAGGTCCAGCACCGTATAACAGTCGTCAACGGTCGTGCAGAGCGGCTTCTCGATCAGGACGTGCAGGTCGGTGGCAAGCAAATCGGTCAACACATCGATATGCGTCATGTTCGGTGATGCGACGATGATTGCGTCACAGATGTCGTCCGCGATCAACTCGCGATGGTCGACGTAGACAGCCGCTTCAGAAACCAGCGCAGATGCGGTTCGCCGGCTCGTCGCGTTGGGATCGGCAATCGCCACGACTGCCACATCGTCGACGGCCAAGAGGTTATTGATGTGTTCGACACCCATCATTCCGGTGCCGATGATCCCGTATCGCAAACTGGTCATGAACAGCCCCGCAAATCCCCTTGGACATCGATGTAAGCGCTTTCAGTACTAGGTTAGTCTTTGGCAATGCACGGCTCGCTCGTCAACGCCGACAGTCGATCGCTCGGCAAGTCCAACCTCAAGGTTGGTGCACTGGCGTACGGGTGTTGGCGATTTACAACGAACGATCTGAGCCACGCGCAACGCCTAATCGAATCGGCTCTCGACCACGGCATGAACATGATCGACACAGCCGACGTGTACGGCCTCGACTACGGAGGCTCTGGGTTCGGAGCCAGCGAGGAATTGCTCGGAAGAGTTCTCGCTGGCGCCCCGCGTCTACGCGACCGAATGGTGCTCGCTACAAAGGGCGGGATCGCCCCTCCAATTCCATATGACTCCAGTCCTCGTTACCTGCGTGAAGCCTGCGAAGCAAGCTTGACGCGGATCGGGGCCGACGTCATCGACCTGTACCAAATACACCGACCTGACCTATTCACTCACCCGGCCGAGGTGGCAGCCACGTTGACCGCTCTGCAAGACGAGGGCAAGATCCGTGAGGTCGGCGTGTCCAACCACACCCCCGCCCAGCAGGACACGCTCGCGTCGCACTTGCCGTTCCCGCTGGCAGCTTCGCAACCCGAATATTCGATAACCCACCTCGCACCGATGCGTGACGGCACATTTGATCTCTGCATGCGCGACGGCGTTGTGCCGCTGTCGTGGAGCCCGCTCGCGGGCGGCCGGCTGATAACCGGCGAAGGTATCCGTCCGCAATTGTTGGCAGCTCTTGACCGTTTGGCCGAGCGAGAGGGCGTCGATCGATCTGCGATCTGCCTCGCATTTGTCCTTGCCCACCCGAGCGCGCCTGTCGCGATCGTAGGTACGCAGACAATCGACCGAGTAGAAGAGGCCACGGCCGCTCTCCGCGTGACCCTCACACGAACCGATCTATACCAACTCATCGAGGCATGCGAAGGAGTCCCGCTTCCATGACCAGCCCTGTCGAGATTTCCTGGTTTTCGGCGTTGTGCGACGACGACTACGAATTTCTCGGAGTGCCTGAGCCGGCGCTCCGTAGTTCGTGGGAACACTGTCGCGACATCGTGCTCGCTGCTGACCGCAACGGCTTCGACAACATTTTGTTGCCATCGGGCTTTCAGCTCGGGATCGACTCAACAGCTTTCGCTGCCGGGATCGGACCACAGACCAACCAAATCTATCTTCTGCTTGCCGTTCGAATTGGCGAGATGTGGCTTCCTCAACTCGCCCGCCAAATGGCCACCATCGATCAGATGGTCGGAGGCCGGCTGACGATCAACATCATCAGTTCGGACATGCCTGGGCAGGTTCTTGATTCCGTACTTCGCTATCAGCGCACCCGTGAACACATGCACGGATTGCGATCGATGCTCAACGGAGAGCGCCTTGAGTCCCATGGGGAGTTCATCGATTTCGATTTGGATCCGCCAAGAATTGTTGCCGACAATCCGGGATGCCCGCCGATGTACTTTGGCGGATTCTCCGAAGCGGCCAAAGAGACAGCTGCAGAGGCAGCCGACGTGTTTCTCACCTGGCCAGACACTGTCGATTCAGTCGGCGAAACGGTGACC
>JAADHX010000256.1:864-4221 GCA_013151655.1 Actinomycetota bacterium | reverse complement strand
CGAGCGCCGAGTATCGAAAGTCGGTGGTGCCGACACTCGTTGTCCGAGCCCTTCGGTCGTGCGTTTGGTCCGATCAGTGAGCGGCGTGTCCATCATCGTCAACGGGCGGGGCCGGTCGATCTCGTCAGGTCCGATGACTCGCCTCAGCGAAGTGCTGCGCGAAGAACTTGGTCTCACCGGCACCAAGGTCGGCTGCGACGCTGGCGACTGTGGCGCATGCACAGTCCTCATTGATGGCGAGTCACTCTGTTCGTGTTTGGTCCCGGTAGGACGACTCGCAGGCCGACACATCGAGACTGTCGAGTCGCTCGCCGGCTCGCCAGAAGGCGCATCGCTTCAGGGTTCGTTCCTGCGTCATGGCGCCGCCCAGTGTGGGTTCTGCACTCCCGGCATGCTGATGGCTAGCCGGGCACTATTGGCCGAGAACCCAACTCCGTCGGCGAGCCAGATCAACGACGCTCTCGGCGGGGTGTTGTGTCGGTGCACCGGCTATCGCCAGATCATCGACAGCGTGGTCGATGCCGGACAAAGCGAGATCGTGCTTCCATTGAGCCCCGCAGTTGGCAAGGCGGTCGGCGCCCGGGTGCCACGCGTTGACGGCAAGCCAAAGGTGACGGGCGAAGACATCTTCGGCGACGACGGGGCGCCCCCCGATGCCCTCGTGTTGTCGGTGGTTCGGTCGCCTCACGCGTCAGCCAAGTTTGAGATTGGCGATGTCGACAACTACATCGCCAGAACCGCGGGAGTGATCGGAGTCCTCACCGCCGCCGACATTCCAGGCCGTAACTGCTTCGGAGTCATCGCACCGATGGCCGATCAGCCGGTGTTTGCCGAGACCGAAGTCCTCTTTGAAGGCGAGGCCATCGCCGCGGTCATTGCCGAGGCTGGCACCAATTTCGGGGCCGCCGATTTCCCCGTGTCGTGGGCCCCGACCGTTGCGCTCATGGAACCACTCGACGCCCAAGAACCAGGAGCACGACTGCTCCACCCCGACCGGGGCAAGAATGTACTGGTCGAAGGACGCGTGGCTCGTGGCGATATCGAGGCCAAGCTGACCGATGCGGCGACAGCGGTGCGTGGCGACTTCCAGACTGCATTCGTCGAGCATGCCTACATCGAGCCAGAGGCGGGTTGGGCCGAACTCGACGGCGACCTCGTAATCGTTCACGCCACCACTCAAACCGCCTACCTGGATCGCGCCGACACCGCCGCCATTCTCGGCATTGCTGACGACATGGTTGTTATGCGTCCGACGTCGTGCGGTGGCGGCTTTGGTGGGAAACTCGACCTGTCGATCCAGCCCATTCTGGCTCTGGCCGCAGTAAAGACTGGTCGCCCCGTCCGCATTACCTACTCCAGGCCCGAATCGATGGCTTCGACGACCAAGAGGCATCCAGCCCAGATGTCGGCCCGGCTGGCAGTTGGCGGCGACGGCCTGCTTTCGTTCGATTTCGACGGCGTGTTCAACACTGGCGCTTACGCGTCATGGGGGCCAACCGTTGCCACCCGGGTGCCGATTCATGCTGGTGGCCCGTACAGCTACGACAGCTATCGGGCTGTCGCAACCGCGGTGCACACGAATTGTCCTCCGTCGGGAGCTTTCCGCGGGTTCGGCGTCCCCCAAGCAGCTATCGCTCAAGAAACTCTGCTCGACGAACTGGCCGACAAGCTTGGCGTTGATGCCATGGAGCTGCGGCTCACCCACGCCTTGCGAGCGGGCGATCCAACCGCAACCGGACAGGTCTTCACCGCTGGGGTTGGTTACGTCGAGTGCCTCGAGGCCCTCAAGCAGCCGAGGTTGGATGCCATCGAAAGAGCTCGAGATTTCAATGCTGTGGGCGGATCTCGACAGGCTGGTGTTGGGCTTGCAGGAGCCTGGTACGGCTGCGGCAACACGTCGATGTCCAATCCATCGACGGTGAAGGTCGGGCTAACCGCCGACGGTCGAATCCGACTTCACCAGGGTGCCATCGACATTGGCCAGGGCTCCAACACCGTGATGTCACAAATCTGTGCCGATGCTCTCGGAGTGGCCCTCGGCGACGTGCAGCTCATCGGTGCCGACACCGACCGAACTTCTGACGCCGGTAAGACTTCGGCATCGCGCCAGACCTATGTAACGGGCAACGCGACCTACGAAGCAGCAGGACTCCTGCGGTCCTCCATAGCGGCACTGGCGGGTTCGGATGCCGAAGCCCACATCGTCATCGACGGCGATGGTGTGACGGTTACCAACGGGCACGACAGTCGCTACGTGTCGTTGGCGGATCTGCAAGTCGACGACGACGGTTACGTGGCTGTTGGAATCGGAACCTACGACCCGCCGACCACACCGCTGGACGAAAACGGCCAAGGTGACCCGTACGCGGTGTTCGGGTTCGGGGCCCAGGTAGTCGAACTCGACGTCGACACCGATACTGGAATCATCTCGTTGCACTCGATCGACGCGGCTTACGACGTCGGCCGCGCCATTAACCCTGCGCTGGTCGAAGGCCAGATAATCGGCGGCATTGCACAGGGAATTGGCATGGCGTTGATGGAGGAGTACCTGCCCGGCCGGAACAACAACCTCCACGACTACCTGATACCCACTATCGGCGACGTGCCAGAGGTTCGGGTCACCCTCATCGAGTCAGGCGACCCGCTCGGGCCATACGGAGCCAAAGGAGTTGGCGAACATTCGCTGTTGCCGACACCTCCGGCGATCTTGAATGCCATTCGAGATGCCATCGGCCGACCTGTCAGGCAGGTCCCGGCCACTCCGGATCGAGTAATGCGAGTTCTTCGACAATGACCGACCAACCCGCGAACATCGATCCGCTCGAGGGCACGGCTGTGGTTGCCAGCGATGATGGCGACGACAAGATTCGTTGCGATGCGTGTCCGATTCGCTGCTTCATCCGACCTGGCCGAACCGGCGCGTGCGATCGTTACGGCAACGTCGACGGCGTGCTAACCCGTATGGATCCGGTCACTGTCCTGCATCGTCAAGTCGACCAGGGCAAGCCGGTCGTATCATTTGCGGCAGCAGCTTCGGAATGGTCAGGCGACCTTGTTCGGCAAGGCGATGTGTTCGTCACCGGAACCGGTGCAGGCACCACATATCCCGACTACAAACCAGCACCGTTCATCGTGTCGCATCAGGTCGACGGCATCGACATGGTCACCGTGGTGACCGAAGGAATCTTCTCGTACTGCGGTGCCAAGGTGAAGGTCGACACCGACCGTCACATTGGGGCCGAGCGAGCGTTGGTTTATGCCGAAGGCGAAGCAATCGGCCACGTCACTACAGCCGAATACGGGTCGCAGATGTTGTCCCTCGGGGGCGTGCACCATTTCACCGGAAGCGGTCGTCCG
>JAADHX010000256.1:0-812 GCA_013151655.1 Actinomycetota bacterium | reverse complement strand
GGCGGCTCCGACCTAGTGCTCCAAGCCGGAACCGCGCCAACGATCAATGGCGTGATCGACGAACGCATGCGGGTTGGTTGCGGATCAGCAGCCATTGGGATGTTTGCCGGCCAGTGGGCGCCGCACGTCGACGAAGTGGTTGTCGTCGACGACCACATCACGGGAGTTCTCACCGAACACCAGGCTGGGGTGGTTTTGGGTGTCGCCCCAAGCGGCATCAAACTGCGGGGCCGTAAGTCGACCCCCGGTCGATACTTCGAGGTCGCCAACCCTGGTGGTGGTTGGGGTGGAACCGATCTCGACGACCCACTCGACATCATCAAGGAGTTCAAACCGAAGGTCGCCAAACCTGGCCAGACACTGTTGATGGTAAGCACCACCGGTAACGACTACGAGTACTACGTGCTCGACGAAAACCTCCGTCCGCAGTCAAGCGAGATGCCAGACGAACTCCGTGAATCTGTCGAGCGAGTAAAGGAGAACTGCGAACCGACCCAGACTTCAGTGCTGTTCATGGCTGGCGCAGGCGGTTCTCTTCGGGCCGGGGTGACCAACAACCCGGTCCGGCTGACCCGTTCGGTCCGTTCAGGGGAGACCACGCTCACCTGCGGCGGAGCACCGGCCTATGTTTGGCCTGGTGGCGGTATCACCTTCATGACCGACGTGACTCGAACGCCGCGGAACTCGTTCGGTTACGTGCCGACACCCGCCTTGGTAGCACCGCTCGAATTCACGATGCCGACTGCCTCTTTTCTCGAAATGGGTGGTCATGGCGATGCGATTCTCTCGCTCGACGAGGCCCTTGCCGGAAT
>JAADHX010000308.1 GCA_013151655.1 Actinomycetota bacterium | reverse complement strand
GTCTTCACTCCCTGGGCGGCTGGGAGTGGCTCGCGTTTCCACGAGCAGATCTAGTTCGAGGGCATTGGCCCCGATGGATGTCTGGTTGTGACCGACCAGTAGTTACAAGTCGGTTGCTGGTGCTCCACCGAACGGGCCGCCACCGCCGAAGGGTCCGCGCTCAAGGCCGGCACCGAAACCTCCACGACCAAACCCGCCGCGACCGCGGTGGCCGGGGCCGTGGCCCTCACCGTCGAAGTCTGGCCGTTCGGGGCGCTCGCCGTTGACAACCGATTCGAGCCGTTCCTTCAGCTCGTCGGCGTCGAAGTTCTCCGCGAAGCGGCTGTCTGGGTTCTCGGCGATTCGTACTTCGGCATCGGCCACAATCCCCGCGATGACAGAATCGATGTCGACGTCGTTCTCGTCGGCAAGCTCGGCGATCGTCGAACCACCCTGGAGCGCCTCACGGATATCCGACTGGTCTAGGCCTAACGCATCAGCAAGAGCGCCAAACCCTCCCGGACCGGCGCCGACATGGCCGCGTCGGCCCTCGGCTCCACCGGCGAAACGGCTCTGCCCAAACTCGACCTCGCCATTCACCACGTCGGTTAAGCGCTGGCGAAGCTCGTTGGCGTCGAAGTTCTCCGCGAATCGGCTGTCTGGATTCTCCGCGATTCGCTCTTCGGCACCAGCGACGATCTCGTCGATTGCCGCATCGAGATCAACGCCCTGCTGCGCTGCCAACTCTGCGACCGTTGCGCCTGCTTCGAGAGCGTCACGGATCTCGGCGCGGTCGAGGTCTAGCCCTTCAAGTAGTTGGCCTATTCCAGACCCGCCCGGGCCACCGGTGCCCCCAGGGCCGTGACCTTCGGGCCCGTGAGACTTGGTTTCGGAGTCGCTAGGAGTATCGGTTGACGTATCCGCCTCGGTGTCGGAGGTTTGTGCGCCAACCATCACCGCTCCGCCGAGAATGAGGGCCGGAACTGCGAGACCTGCGAGAGTTGCCTTCTTCATTATTGACCTTTCGTATCCGATCGGACTTGACCGGAGATGCGTGGCCTCGATTTCGCGGGACCGCTATAGAGGCCATGATGCGATGCAGTCCTAAACGAACCCTGAGACGAACCTAAGAGTCTCGTAAGAAAGTGTGACTTCTCTGATGAGCAGCAAAGCCCAAGCCAACGAGCAGTTCGAGACACTCACCGTCTCAGCCGATGGGCGTAAAGGCGCGCTGACGCTCAACCGACCGGCCAAACTGAATCCGCTGTCGGTTCTGGCCTTGAGTGAGATAGCGGCCGCAGCGCGTTGGTTCGATAGCCAGAGCGAGGTTCGGGTCGTTGTGGTGACAGGGGCCGGTCGAGCCTTCAGCGCCGGAGCTGATGTCAGCGCCTTCGGCGAAAGCGAGGACATCGACCCGCGCGACAGCGCCGACACCGGTAGGCGTATGGCCGATGCGATGGAGGCAATGAACGCTGTAACCGTCGCACGTATCAATGGAGCAGCTGTCGGCGGGGGTCTTGTATTGGCAGCGGGGTGCGACCTTCGCGTCTGTGTCGAGGATGCCTACCTGTCGATCCCCGAGATCGATCTCGGCATCCCGTTGGCGTGGGGTGGCATTCCTCGCCTTGTTCGCGAAATAGGGCCGGCGCTCACGAAGGAGCTCGTCATGACATGTCGGCCCTTCACCCCAGCAGAGGCCATGGCAGCCGGGTTCCTCAACCGGGTGGTGCCAGCCGATCGACTCGACGCCGAGGTCGACGAGCTCGTCGATTTATTGGTCGCGAAACCCCGGCATCCGTTATGGCTAACTAAGGCCAGCGTCAACGCGGTCACCGAGGGGATGGTTGGAACTCGACGCCATTGGTCAGACGCTGACGGGCTGTTGATGGGCCTGCGCGATCCAGAAGGTCGGGCGTCGGCCGCGGCCTACCTTGACAAGGTCAAGAACCGCCGCAAGTCGTAGGCCTCAGAATTGGCGGACTGTCTCTACGAGAGTGCGAACTCGAGCGTGAAGATGCCGACATCGTTGAACTGCTGGTCGGTGATAAAGAAGAACGCGATGTCTGGCTCACCATCGGTGTCGCTCGCAGTGTCGAACTTGAGCCTAAATGACACGCGATCCGCGCCTTCAGATGCAGCATCGGCCACGAGCTCGGCCACGTCACAGGTGAGCGATGCTGCATCAGGGTCGGCGACACAGATCACAGAGTCGCCACCTTGAGCGGCCGCCCTGGCATCCGCGCTCGGCGGGAACTCGGGATTATCGACGAGAGTCGCAGTGATATTGCCAAGCTCGCCGAACGGGTCGCCCACAACGTCGACCATCGCCTGAGACCGGAGGGTGACAGCGGTGATAGAGCCAGACGTCAGCGTTTCGGTTACCTCTTCGAGGCCAAAGGTGATCCACGCTTCGAGGCCTTCGCCTTCGGGAATGTCGGGGGAGAGTTCATCGCCAACAAACAACGAGTTCGCGACGCCCTCGCTAGCCGTCAGCGCCGATCCCTCAAACGCCCCGCCCTGATTCGGTACAACCACGCGGGAAGCAGTGTTTTCGAACGGCTCAGGGAACGGCGACACAACCTCGATCATGTCGACCACGAAAATCAGTGCTTGGCCCGGTGGAATGTCGGCGCCTGCACCCCTGTCGCCGTATGCGAGGGCGGCCGGGATGAGAAGTTCGCGCCTGCCGCCCACTTGCATGCCATCGAAGCCCTGGTCCCAGCCTGGGATTACCTGGCCTACGCCGAGCACGAATTCGAACGGTTGGCCACGATCCCAGGAAGCATCGAACTGGACACCGTCTTCGAACCTCACGCCAACGTACTGCACAACAACGGTGTTTCCCGCCGTCGCAATGTCGCCGTCGCCGACGATCAGATCGTTGATGATCAGCTCAGTAGGTGGGGAATCAGATCGGCCTAGTACCACGGGCTTTTCGCCCCAGATCTGCTCGCCGGGAGGCGTCGGGACGACTTCGGTCTCAACCGCTGTGGAGGCCGGGGTCGTTGTTTGGTCGGCGGGCACGGTCGTTTCTGCCGGTGTGACGTCGTCGTCGGCAGAGGCACATGCAGTGGCTACCAGTACGACGGCAATCAAGAGTGCGCCCACGCGGGCGCGGGTGGAGTTGGGGCGAATCATGCGGGAAATCCTCATCTCTGAACGTCGCGTAGGGTAGGCCGATAGAATGAAAATATGGCGTCACGACAAGCACGTTCACAATCAGGCCCGCTACTAGAGCGTTCATCGAGTAACCCGATGCTCACCAGGGCCGCCTTCTCCCAGGGACGCAGCCCGGGAAGCGTTGGGTTCGACGACTGGCCCGGTTCGCCGATAACTGAATCCGGCGTATCCGACACGTGGGCTGCCGTCGCTGCCACGTTTTTG
>JAADHX010000242.1 GCA_013151655.1 Actinomycetota bacterium | reverse complement strand
CCGCCTACCCCCGTTACCTCGACGCGTGGGCCGAGCTCGGGCGCCATGGCAGAGACACAATCGAGAGTTACGCCGCGTTCCGAGTTGGATATCACCGGGGCCTCGACACCCTTAGGGCTAATGGGTGGCGAGGCAGTGGGTTCGTACGCTGGGAGCACAAGTCGAACCTCGGCTTCCTGCGATCGGTTCTTGGGTTGCAACGCTGCGCTGGCGTTATCGGCGAGGCCGACGAGGATCAGCGCTGCCGCGAATTCTTGGCTCAACTCGACCCGGCGGGGGTGCCGCCCGGCGAGTTACTCACCGAGTCGGACTAGCTGGTGTCTGGCCTGGTTCGTGTGCTTGGCCTCATTCTTGGGGGCGGTCAGTCTTCGCGAATGGGCGCCGATAAAGCCCTCGTCGACTTCGGTGGCAAGCCTATGGCCGCGCACGTGGCCGCGACCATGCATGAGTTGGGTGCGGTCGAGGTCATGCTCGGCGGAGCCGCCCCTGGCGTTGGGGCTGCACTCGGGCTGGCGGTCGCCACCGAACCCAAGCCTGGATTCGGGCCAATGTCAGGGCTGGCCGCGGGGATGACAGCCGCACGGAGAACCTCACCGCCGTTCGATATTGTGGTTGTGTGTCCTTGCGACACGCCTGCGGTAGCGGTGCACGACCTTCGGGTGCTCGTGGACTGCCTCGACGATCCAGGCATCGACGTTGCCTGCTTCGGGACCTCAAGAGGTCTCGAGCCGCTAATTTCGGCGTGGAGGCCCGAGACGTGTGCAAGCGCGATAGCCGACGCGATTGCTGCGGGCCGTGGTGCCGTGCGCGATGTGATCGGCCAGCTCAGGCACATCATCTGCGGAGCCGACAACGAGCTAACGCTGGCAAACATCAACACCACTAACGACCTCAGATCAGCACTAACCACAACTGTGCGCCATAGCAAAGGTATTGTGGCTCGTCCATCCGTTGAGGAGCCCAGTTGAGCGTCCCACAGCTAGCGATCCACGCCGAGCGACCCGCATGAGCCAGTCCGACGAGGGCCAACCAGATATCTCCTACCGGTGGATCGACGATGACGCTGCGTTCGGCGAGGTCGTCGAGCAACTTTGCGCCGCCGATCGTTTTGCGCTCGACACCGAGTTTCATCGCGAGCGAACCTTCTATCCAAGGCTCGCGCTGATGCAGTTGGCCTGGAACAACGGTGCCGACATCGTGCTCGTCGATCCGGTAGCGGTAGATATGTCTATGTTGGCGCCGGCTCTGCGCAGCGCTGGCACCGTGTTGATGCATGCAGGCCAGCAAGACCTAGAGGTTTTGGTGAGAGCTTGCGACACGGTTCCGACTCACCTGTTCGACACTCAGATTGCCGCTGGATTCGTTGGCTTGAGTTCGCCGTCTTTGTCGACGTTGTCCGACCGGTTCCTGAAGCTCCGTTTGCCCAAGGGCGACCGCCTGACCGATTGGTTTCAGCGGCCACTGAACGATGCCCAACGTCGTTATGCGGCCGCTGACGTGGCCTATCTCGAAGAGATCCACGATCTGCTGGTCGAGGACCTCGATCAACGGGGCCGTCACGATTGGGCACTCGCCGAATGTGAGGTGCTTCGGGCCAAAGACGTCACGGGCGGCGACCCAAAACAAGCCTGGACGAAAATCAAAGAGACCAAACACCTGAGGGGCCAGGCTCGGGGTGTCGCTTTAGAAGTTGCGGCTTGGCGCGATGTCACGGCGCGCTCTACAGATCAGCCGGTTCGTTTCGTATTGCCAGATCTTGCCCTAGTCGGAATTGCGCAGAAGGCACCCAAGTCCATCGACTCCTTGCGATCTGTGCGAGGTCTCGATGGTCGACATCTCCGTGGCGGAGCAGGCCAGCAGATTCTCGAAGCGGTCGACAGAGGCGAGTCGGTTCCGGCAGCAGATCTTGAATCGGCAACCAAGGTCCAGTCGTCTGGCATCGAGCGCAGGCTTCGGCCAGCGGTGACTCTTGTCTCGGCCTGGATTAGCCAGCTCGCCCGCGACGAAGATCTCGACCCAGCGTTGCTGGCCACCCGTGCTGATCTTGTCGATTACCTGCGGGGCGACGGCGATGCCAGGCTCCGTAGGGGTTGGCGTCAAGAGTTGGTCGGTAGCCGCATAACGGCGCTAGTTGACGGTGAGGCCGCGTTGGCCTTCGACGACGGCCGGTTGGTGTTGGTAGACCGATAGTTGGCACCCTGAGGCCCGTTTCTGGGGTAGAAAGTGCGCTGACCTGCGGTTTTCTGCCGTAGTTGCGTGTCCGAGGCCCGGCTCAGATGTACAATGCGTCGCAGTCTCGGGAGGAGGTTCGACGTGGCTAAGAAGGGCCGACATCGGCGCTATATCGAAGCGCGTGAGTTTCAACGTTCATCGACCTTCAGCGTCGAGAACTTCGATCTCGACGCTCCAGACCCGTTCGCGCTCCCCGAGACCAGGGCAGACGACGACGACCTCGATGACGATGTCGAAACCGACACCGCATCTGCCGACGACGACAAGTACGCCGAGCTGGCTGCCAAATACGCCGACTTAGACGACTCGGGCTCCGTTTCGAGTTCCAGCTCAGACGATGCTGGTTCTTCGCAGAACTAGTCGGTTGGGTTAGCGCTAGGCCGAACTGCGGGGTGGGGGAGGAACACGACACCCACTGCTGCGGCGTCTACTCGTGCCTGCATCTCGGTAACCAAGAGTTCGTAGACCTCTTCCCCACAGATCCGAACCAGCTCATCGGCAAGCGTGATGTAGGCCGGTTCGGGGGCCACGTGGGCTCGATCATCGTCGGTGCACCACCAGTCGAACTCATCGCCACCGTTGCCCCAGTCGCGCCTTGCCCACTCGCGCACCATCGTAAACAGGTGTCCAGTCTCGGTCTCGTGGTCTTCGCGCCGGATAGGTATCTGCCAGCACACCTCTGGCTTGGCGCCCGCCGGGACTTCGCCCTGTTCGGCTGCGGCGCTATGCAGAGCGCATCCGGCGCCGGTGTGGAAGTCGGGCCGATTCTGGAAGATGCAAGCACCGTCGACGGTCTTGGTTTTCCACGATTTGTTGACCTTCTCGAATGGCTTGGCAGCGAACTTGGCATGAAACTGCCAGTTTTCGGCGGTCAACAATCGTTTGGCAGAGTCCGAGACGAGCTTCCTGTCGTCCTCGTCGGAGAAGTAGGCGCCGTGAGAGCAGCAGCCGGTACCGCTGTCGGCGTCGGCTTCGACCCCGATGCCGAGGCAACCCTGCCCATAGATGCACATGTAGTTTGAGGCCAGGAAGGTGGCATCGAACATCCAGGTGCGTAGTTCGTGCGGGTCGTCGAAAGATAGCCATTCGCGGCGATAGTCTGCAGTCATCGGGGTGCAGCGTAAACGGACTTCG
>JAADHX010000299.1 GCA_013151655.1 Actinomycetota bacterium | reverse complement strand
AGGCCGCGGCCCGAATATCGCTTCGCTATCGACACAACAAGCCGCAGATTGGCCGCACACAAGTGCTCGAACGCAACTTCGCCGTCTGCTTTGTCGGCCCTCCATCCGGCGATCGTCGCATTGTCGACCAGCGGACAGCTCTCGGGCGCATCGATCTGTTCCAAGCGGGTTCTCGCCGCAACTCCAACCGCAATTCGGGCAGCGATCTCGCCCTCTTCTTCGCGACTAAGTAGAGGCACCTGACCAATCTCGCCTAGGTATTGTTTTGTGGGGTCCGATGATCCGGTGCGACTCAGCGCGGCACGACGGGCTCGTCGCTTGTCCAATAGGTCGCCCATGTCACCCCCCGTCGGCCTCAGGGGAGTACGACACAAGCCAAGCTAGCAACGCATCGATGGCCGCGAGCCTCAGATCGGAGCCTTGGAGTTCCTCGGTGCGGTCGTTGAGCCATTGCAGCAGGGGTTGAAGCTTCCGCAGACTGTCAAGATCGGTGGTGGCTTCGGCCGCAATCTCGGTGCGGGCGCGCATCGCGGCCGCGTGAACCACCCAGCCAAGATCCTCGATCGGGTCGGACTCGCCTTCGACCTGTTCCATGGCGAGCCGTCGCAGCAGGTTTGCGACGTGTTCTGGTTCGTCGTCGAGCCGCTTCTCCCACTCGTCGGCCGAAACAACCTCATAGGCCCGGCGAGTAGTTTCGGAGCTGAACAGGACTAAATGGGCCCTGTCGCGAACGTCGCTGGCGTTGTGGATCAGGAGTCGCAACAGCTCGCGCTCGCGAGGATCGATGACAATGGGCCTGGGCGTACCAACGAACCCGGAGTCTTCTGCGGCCCCACCCAGTTCGGGGTCGTCGTCGAAGTAAGGGGGCGGTTCGTTGAAGGAATACTCGTCGACCGGCGGCCCGTCGTTGCCCGAGCGGCGCTTCTGTGCAGGTTCGGGCCGATCTATCGGACGCCCGAGCGGCAGTCGTTGAAGCATCTGACGCATTCGTGAAGGTTCGGTACGAGTGCGAGACGCCACCTCCATCACGTATTGGTCACGCAGCAGCTCGTTGGGGTGCTCGGCCACAACCGCAATAGCCGCCGCGGCGGCACGCGCCCGTCCCTCGGGGCTTTCGAGGCTCTCGTTGGCCAGCACCCGCTCGATACGGTATTTCAGGAACGGAATCGCGTTCTCGACGGCGGCTTGCAATTGCGCTGGGCCATCGGGTTGCTGAGCCAACTCGCCCGGATCGGCGCCATCGGGAAGATCGGCGACACGCACCTCGACCTCGTAACGTTTCTCCCATTCGTAGAACTTGTCGGCCGCGGCCCGACCCGCACTGTCGGCGTCGAACGAGAGCACGACCGTTGAGGCGAACTTCTTCAGCAGCCGTACGTGGTCCTCGGTAAGCGATGTGCCACACGTAGCCACCGCCCGCGGTAGACCCGCATTGAAGTAACCGATGACATCGGTGTAACCCTCACAAACGATGATCTCGTTTTTGGCGACGGCATCCTTTTTGGCCCAATTGAGCGCGTACAACAGGCGCGATTTGTCGTAGATGTCGGTCTGGGCCGAGTTCTTGTACTTGGGTGGCTGACCCTCAGGGAGCTGTCGCCCGCCGAAACCAACCGCATTTCCGTTGGCGTCGTAGATGGGGAACATGACCCGATCACGGAAGAAGTCTTGCTGGCGTTGGCGTCGATTCACAAAACCTAGGCCCGCGGCCTGAAGATCCTTGGACGACGCCTTTAGTTGCTTTGAGACAACGTCCCAATCATCGGGTGAATATCCGAGCTTGAATTGCTCGACGGTGTCGCGGTCGTAACCACGACCACGAAGATATGAGCGGGCCTTGCCAGCATCGGGTCCACCGATGAGCCTCTCATGATAGATGTCGATGGTGTTCTCGACGAGTTCGTGCAGCCTCTTCTTGCGGCTACGCCTGGCCGAATCAACGCCGCTTTCTTCGTACCGAAGCTGGACGCCCTGTTTGCCGGCCAACCACTCCATAGCGGCAGGAAAGTCGAGCCCCTCTTGTTCCTCGACAAAGGAGATGACATCGCCGCTCTTCTGACAACCGAAGCAGTAATAGAAACCCTTCTCGGCGCTCACCGAAAACGAAGGCGACTTCTCGTTGTGAAACGGACATAACCCCATCCAGTTGTTGCCGGTCTTGCGCAGCGCGACAAACTGACTGATAACCCCGACGATGTCGGCGCCATCGCGGACCTTCTCGATGTCGTCGGAGTTGATGCCCATGTTGGCACTGACGCTAGCAGCCGGTTTCGGCTACCCGAACTCGCGTTCGATCAGCTCATCGGTGAAATCGATTGGGCCTCAAGAACAGCCTGGGCCGCGGCCAGACGCGCGACCGGAACGCGATAGGGCGAACAGCTCACATAGTCGAGCCCGACGTCTAGAAAGAACCTGATGCTCGCGGCGTCGCCACCGTGTTCGCCGCAGATGCCCAGCTTCAGTTCGGGTTTCGCCGAGCGACCAAGCTTGACCGCCGAACGAACCAATTGGCCAACGCCAGCCTCGTCGAAACGCTCGAACGGGTTCGCGGGGAGCAGCCCCTCGTCGAGGTAAACGTCCATGAGCCTCACCTCGACATCGTCGCGGCTGAATCCGAATGTCAGCTGGGTCAGGTCATTGGTACCGAAGCTGAAGAAGTCGGCCTCGGCGGCTAGCTCGTAGGCTAGCAGTGCCGCTCGCGGCGTTTCGATCATGGTTCCAATGGTGATGTGGCCCGGTTCGACACCATTGGCAGACAATGCGGCTTCGACCCAGCCGCGGGCCCCGGCCAACTCGGGTCCGCTTACCGTCAGCGGGATCATCACCTCGACGATCGGCTCTCCGCCGTCGGCAATTCGCTCGGCCACGGCCTCGGCGAGGGCCGTCACCTGCATCTCGTACAGACCAGGTTTCAGCCAACCAAGCCGGACTCCGCGGGTTCCGATCATGGGGTTGTGTTCGCTCCACTCGCGGGCCGCGTCGAGTAGCTCGTTACCGGCGCTATCGAGTTCGCCCTTGGCTTCAGCGACGATCAGTTCGTCGAGATTAGGAAGAAACTCGTGTAGTGGTGGGTCTAACAACCGCACGGTGACGGGCAGCCCGTCCATTGCCTCGAGGATTTCGACAAAGTCGTCGCGCTGAGCCAGGCGCAGACGAGCTAACGCCATCTTCTCTTTGGCCGGCGTTGAGGCGAGGATCATCTGGCGCATGATCGGTAGCCTGTCTTCGGTTAAGAACATGTGCTCAGTGCGACACAGGCCAATTCCTTCGGCTCCTAGTTCACGCGCAACTGTGGCATCGGCACCAGAGTCGGCGTTAGCTCGCACGGCGAGATGACCGGACCTAATGTCGTCGGCCCAAGCGAGT
>JAADHX010000372.1 GCA_013151655.1 Actinomycetota bacterium | reverse complement strand
CGATATTCGACGCAACCTTCTTTGCCCAAGTACGTGGCAACAATGTAGGTCTGTCACTCGAGTACTCGGGTCGGTTTCTCGACGCCGACGGAGCCAACCTATTGCTCGACGACGTCGAGTTCATCCTCGCACTGATTGTTCACAGTCCTCAAAGTGGGGTTGATCGGTTCGAATTGCCATCCGCTTCTGGTGGCCTGAACGCGTGCCAAGCGGCCCCGCAGACTGACGACCCTAAGGGCAGCTCAACCCTCGTTTCCTTGATCGATGCGGCCATTCCAGCCGACCCAGCGGTAGCCGCCGTTCTCAGTGGATCAGATCAACTGAGTTGGCAAGACCTCGAAGTGCGCAGCCTAGCCATCGGCGTCGCCCTGAATAGACGCGGTGTCGGGCGAGGCCACATGGTCGCCGTTGACGTTGTGCGCGATGTGTCGACCGTGGCTCTAATCGTCGGAATCCTAAGGTCGGGGGCTGCCTACGTGCCGCTCGATCTGTCGTACCCAGAAGCCCACATCAGCTACGTACTGAACGACGCAAACATCGACTTGTTGCTGACGGCCCGCCCAAAGGCGGCACACAATCAGCTTTCGGCTCCCCCGGCGCTCAAGATTCTTGGCAGCAACGATCTGGCTGAGGCGCCGCTCACAGCGCCCGCTCAGGGCCAGGCCGACGGTGATGCCGATGTTTGGGCTCCGCCGCGTCTAACCGGTGAGGATCCGGCGTACGTGATCTACACCTCGGGGTCGTCTGGCAATCCGAAAGGCGTGGTGGTGAGCCATGCCAACATCGCCTTCGCCACCGAAGCTAGGCGTCACTCATATGACGCGCCGCCGGCCTGTTTCTTGATGGTTTCGTCGATGTCCTTCGACAGTTCGATGGTCGGCCTGTGGTGGCCACTCACATCTGGTGGCACTGTGGTTCTCCCCGATGAGGACCGCAGCGATGACATCGTCCATTTCTGTGACCTGATAGCTCGCCACTCGGTAACCCACACATTGATGCTGCCGTCGCTGTACGACATCTTGCTCGATGTCGCGCAAGGAGACCAGTTGGCAACGCTCGAAACAGTTCTGGTTGCTGGCGAGGCTTGCCCGCTTGGTCTCATTGACCGCCACTACGGACTGTTCAGCAACATCTCGTTGATAAACGAGTACGGGCCCACTGAGACCACCGTATGGAGCCACCGGGCGGTACTCACGCCGAACAGAACCGACGTGCCGATTGGCGAGTTGATCGCTGGTGCCCACGCAAGAGTCGTGGCCCCTGATGGCTCAGACAGGCCACTTGGAGTTCCGGGCGAATTGTGGATCGGCGGGCCGGGTGTCACTGCGGGTTACCTTGGGCTCGACGATCTGACCGCCACCAGCTTCGTGGTCAACGCCGGTCGGCGTATGTATCGAACCGGCGACTTAGTCGATGTCGACCAGGCTGGCACCTATCGCTTCCATGGTC
This sequence comes from Actinomycetota bacterium, assembly GCA_013151655.1. Lineage (GTDB taxonomy): Bacteria > Actinomycetota > Acidimicrobiia > Acidimicrobiales > Poriferisodalaceae > JAADHX01. Next base: position 4,475 of record JAADHX010000372.1, on the reverse strand, counting down.
GAATCGACGACCAGGTCAAGATTCGCGGCCATCGCGTCGAACTTGACGCGGTCGAAGCTGCTCTGCTCCGCGACGATCAGGTCCGCGATGCAGCCGTCGTGCTCGCCACGAGGACTATCAACGGCCGTACCCAGGGTGTACTCGTGGCCCATGTCGTCGGTGCCAACGGTGGTCAAAGTGTCGACGAAACATCGATCTTCGATGCGCTACGGGTCAGTCTCGCCGAACACATGATCCCGGGGGCCCTGGTTGTTACCGATCAACTACCCCGCCTGCCAAACGGAAAGCTCGATCGCCGCACACTCGAAGAACTTGGCGTGCCGAAGCCGGCGTCCTCAACCAAGCCGTCGGAGTCGACCGTCAGTGACCCCGAGCAACGAGCTGTCGAGGACGCTCTCGCGGTTGGCTGGTGTGCTGCCCTGGGAATCGGCAACGTGAGTCGCGACGACGACTTCTACGATCTCGGCGGCGATTCGATCGTGGCGATACGTATCGCGGCTGCCGTTCGTTCTGTCGGTTTGTCGTTCACTCCAAGGGACATCTTTACCCACTCCACCATCGCCGACCTTGCACCACACGTCGTTCGTCTTGGTGGACCAGTCGAACCTCGCCGATCGGGGCCGATGCCGCTGACCGCTATCCAGCGGTGGTTCTTCGCCCACGACTTCAAACAACCCAACCGCTGGAATCAAGGGGTCTGGTTGACCTTGGCCGAGCCGATTCCCGCATCCATACTCCGAGAAGCGCTGCACGCTGTAGTGCGTCATCACGAAGCCCTTTCGTCGGTATTCGCCGGCTCGGGCACGAACTTCGAGCAAGTCGTGGGCGACGATCCTGTGGTCACGCCAGTGTTCGACTCCGGCTTCGGAGATCGCAAGGTTGCCGAGACCATGGCTAATCAAGCCATCGACATGAGATCTGGTCCCCAGGTAGCCGGCTGCGTGCTCGACGAACACGGCTCGCAGTCGTTCTTCATATCCGCGCATCATCTGGTGGTCGATGCAGTCGCGTGGTCGATAATCGTTGAGGATCTCGGATCGGCTATATCGGCACTTGTGTCTGGCGCCGATGTCGACTTGGCGAAGCGTCAGACCTCGGCGGTGCATGGGTCGAGTACTTGATCGACCTCCCTGCGGTGGTTGATACCAGGGTGGCCTCTGGCGCCCGCTCACACGCCACCGAAGGTGAGACCCTGACGACGACAATCGGGCTAAATCCGTCCGAGACAGCGCAGTTGCTCGCCGTCGGTCAGCCAATCGACGTTTCGATCCTGGCCGCGCTAAACGACGCGGTGCACACTGCGGCCCGCGCGGCTGAGAGTGGCCTGGTCGACAACGAAGGCAAAACGATTCTGACCGTCGAACGCCATGGCCGCGAGGCTGTTAGCCCGCTCGATCTGTCGTTGACCGTTGGATGGTTCACAGCAACTGCTCAGCTGGTGCTCGGCCCGAAGCAGCGCGATGTGAGTGCCGCCCTCGATGCCAAGCGGCCCGAAGATCTGGACGACGACCGTGTCGTGTCGGCCGGTGGCAAGCCGATTCTCACCGACGTGGTCCGTTTCAACCACCTCGGTGCAACTTCGGGTCCGTTGGCGGCTGCTGGTCCGATCCAATCGATGAGCGGACCCTTCGGCTATATCGATCCGCGGAATGCCAGAACTCATCGTCTAGGAGTGCTGAGTCGTATTGTTGACGGCTGCCTCGAGATATCGCTAGACCACGCTCCTGACGATCTTGGCGTCGACGTTGTAGACGCCGTGGCTCTGCGGCTGCGCGAACTGCTCCGAGACCCAGCTTGGTTCGAGTTGACCGAGCAGACGAGTGTTGACAGGTTCGAGCTCGCAGGCCTCGACGCCGAACAGATGGACGACCTGGCCAGTCTGCTCGACAGCTTCGACAACTAGATCGAAGGTTAGGTCGAACGCGGGCGACGGTCGGTTCGTACACATGGTGGGGTATGATGGTGTCATGGCTCGAACCAACATCGATATTGACGACGAATTGGTTGAGCGGGCCATGCGGACGTTCGGGCTACGAACCAAACGCCAGGCGGTTCATCTCGCGTTGGAACGCCTTTTGGGCGGCGGACCAATGAGCGTCGAAGAACAACTAGATATGGAAGGGATCGGGTGGGAAGGCGACCTCGATTCGCTCCGCTCCAACCGCTTCGATGGTGCGGACCGCGATGCTGATAGCTGACACGTCAGTCTGGATCGGCTTCTTGACCGGATCCAAGTCACTTGCCACCAACCGCATGCGCGAGGCGCTCTCCGATAGAGAGGTCATTGTGGTTGACCCGATCCTCTTGGAGGTCATGTCCGGGGCCCGAGCCGATGCTGTTACCCGGACACAGCGACTACTTGAGGCCCAGCACCTTGAGGCGGTGTCTCCCAAACTTGACTGGCTCGACGCAGCAACGATCTACCGGGAGCTTCGATGGCGTGGAACGACAATTCGTTCTCAAATTGACGTGCTTATCGCCGCAGTGGCTATTCGACTCGATGTTCCGGTCCTGCACCACGACCGCGACTACGAACAGATCGCTCGACACACAGCGCTGAGGACTCTGAGAAGCTGAGGAGCCGTTCGAGTAGGTCCGTGCTCAGCGTACGCAACAGGCGGTGGCAGTTATGCCATCCCTGAGCTCAGCACATCGACGGCGTACTCGATGGCCTCGGCGGCATCTTCGGCCATCTCACCGGACAACAGGTTGTGGTGGTCTCCAGGAACCTCGATCACCCGGATCGAGTCGCTAACGACTTCCCAGCCTCGCTCACGGCTCGCGTGGGCAAGGGTGGACGACACGTTGCGGGCACCGATAATCACCAGCGGCACGTCCAGTCGCTTGGGCGTGTACTGCCGGTATGCGGAGCCGATGGCCTTCGTTAGGCGGGCATAACGCAGATCTTCGGGGACCTCGATCGTCTCGATGCCGCGCTGGCTGGCTTCGTCCCACGCCGCCCGCCGCCCCGTCCACTCGCGGTGATGACGCACTCGGTCAACAGCGGCGGCAGGGCCATACGAAACCAAGTCGGCCGCCTTTCGCCACTTCGACTTGACGGCTGGCACCACCGCTGGGTGATACGTGTCGAGCAGGACAACTCCTAGAACCTCTCGATCGAGTTCGACTAGCTGGCGCGCCACGTCGTAGGCAACTGCTCCGCCGGCCGAGTACCCACCAAGAACGAACGGGCCAAACGGTTGCGCAGCGACTAGCTCATCAACGTAAGCCTTAGCCATGGCTTCAACTGTGTCGTGTGGCGCCGTCTTGCCATCAGCGCCTAGAGCCTGGATGGCCACAAAGGGCCGATGACGGCCGATGCGTTTGGCTATCTCGCTAAAGCGTAAGACGTTGCCACCGGCGCCATGAACGCAGTAGAACGGCGCTCCGTCGGTACCGTTGCCAGCCATCTCGACGAGGTGCGCCCGAGCGTGGTCGCGGTCGGGGCGACGGATGTTGGCTACGAGGGCCCTCGGAGTTGAGTGCTCCAGAAGGTCGGGTAACACAACATCGGCGCCAAAGGCCTTGCCAATTCTCGAAACGAGTCGCAGCGCGAGCAGCGAGTGCCCGCCAGAGTCGAAGAAATCCGAAGCGGCATGAATTCGAGGGCCAAGCAATCCCCGCCATATCTCGACCATGGCTTGTTCGTCGGGGTTCTTCGCTTCGACGACCGTGTCAATAGCTGCGTCGTCGGCTTCGAACAGCTCAACGAGACTGCGGCGGTCGGTCTTTCCGTTCGGCGTAGTTGGGATCTCGTCGACAACGACAATTCTCGACGGGATCATGTACAGCGGCAACATGGCCCGTGCCTTTGCCCGAATGGCTTCGACCATGGCGTCAGAGTCGGGGCACGAGTCGACGGCTTTTACAAACAGCACCAGACGGCGATCGGCAGCGAGCGCACCTTCGATGGCCACGGCAACACACGAACCAAGGCCAGGTGTCGACTCGAGGGTGGCCTCAACGTCGCCGAGTTCGAGCCGGTTACCGCGGATCTTTATCTGGTCGTCGGTCCGGCCGTGATACTCGAGGTAACCGCCGGGCAGCCAGCGACCTAGATCGCCGGTGTCGTACAACCTCTCGTTAGGTCGAAATGGATGATCGAAGAATCGCTCGGCGGTGAGGTCGGGGCGCTGCCAGTATCCAATAGCAAGCCCGACGCCCGACACGTGTATCCGCCCAATCGCACCCTCGGGCAAAAGGCGCCTCTGGCTGTCGAGCACATAGACGCGTTGGTTACGTATCGGTTTTCCGATCGGGAACGTGTTCGAAGCCACCCGATCGCGTGCATCGTAGGTGGTCGCATCGACGGTGGCCTCGGACATACCGTAGAAATTGAGAGGCACCACGTGGGGAAGCTCGGCCGCTATTCGTTCGACCAATTCGGCCGAGACGCCTTCACCGCTGAGGGTGAGAGTTTTCAAAGCCGCTAACCGATCGGCTAAGTCGGGCATGCTGTCAAGCAGGGCCTCAAT
>JAADHX010000392.1 GCA_013151655.1 Actinomycetota bacterium | reverse complement strand
GGCACCACCGACGGCCACAGCGGAACCGCCGACGTGTCGCCGAGAGGCGGACCACCTGGCTTCATAAAGATCGTCGACGATGAGCGGATTGTTATCCCCGACCTCAACGGCAACAACCGCATCGACACACTCGCCAACATAATCGACTCGCCCCAGGTCGGGCTGCTTCTGCTCGTACCAGGCAACGGCGAAACGCTGCGAATCAATGGGCGGGCCGTCGTCACCACCGCCCCAGACGTACTCGACCTCTTCGATGGCGAGTTTCGACGCCCCAAAACAGCAATTGGCATCGAAATCGACGAGGTGTTCCTACATTGTGCAAAGTCGATCCGCCGGGGCGGGCTGTGGCAACCTGACACGTGGAACCAGGCCACAATCTCGCCAGGCGAAATTCTGGTCGCGGCGCTAGGCGACGAAGCCTTCTTTTCTGCCGCCGAGGCCGACGCTGGTCTCGAGGCCGCATACGCCCGAGAGTTAGCGCTCGATACGCCAGCTTCATGAGCAACGCCCAGTCGATCCCAGGCCACTCTGTACCATCCAAGATCACCGAAATCTGGCGATATCCCGTCAAGTCCGTCGGTGGTGAGCGCCTCGACTCGGCCGATCTCGGGCCGGCCGGAATCACCGGAGATCGCCAGTGGGGCATCGTCGACACCGAAACGGGCCACATGCTCACGGCCAGGCGGCAACCCGAACTCCTTTTTGCTTCGTCCAAACTTGTAGGCGATGGAGTCGAGATCCTGCTCCCAGATGGCACGACTGCCGACAACGACCAGGAGTTAAGCAGCTGGCTCGGTCATGGCGTGTCGCTCGTCAGCCGGGCCGACACGTCCGAACCCCAGTCGTACGAAATTGCCAAGGACTTCGAGGACGAGCAAGGTAGCCAATGGGTCAATTGGAAGGGCCAGAGCTGGTCGTTTCATGACTCAGCCAAGGCTGCAGTATCGGTGTTGTCGACGGGATCGATGGGGGTTTGGGACTATCGCCGATTCAGGGGCAACCTGATCATCGACCGTCCCACCGAAACCGACCTCGTTGGCCGCGAACTCACCGCTGGCGGAGCCAAGCTCGAGGCGTTAAAGGGTATTCACCGGTGCGTAATGGTCACCCGCCCGCTACCCGCCGATCGAAGCGGCCAGCCCGCCGAACGCGACCTCGACATCTTGCGCGAGATCATTCGGCATCGAAACACAATTCTCGGCACCGGATGTGCGGTCACGGGTTCTGGTCGTCTTAGCACTGGAGACTTTGTCTCCTAACGCGGTTGCGATCTCATCTCCTAACCGACGCGGGACGCGGCGCAGCGGCTAGCTCACGACCTTGCCAAGCAGCGACTCAACTAGGGCGACTGGCTGCCCGCGTTGCAGATCGACGTCGACAGCGCTGCCATCGACGAACACAAGGCGCATCCGCCTACCGAGTCCTCGAACTCGAAGTTCGCCAACAAAGACCGACCCGAAATCGAACTGAGCACACGGGGCCTCGAACTTGAGCCCATTGGATTTCGACACCAGGATTCGCCGATTCGTGACCGCCAACACGAACGTCCCCACCGGGAGCGAGGCGGCTGCACCTCCAGCAGCAAGTTCGGAGCCAGCGGCGCGGTCGGCGAGTGCCTGGATCGCGACACGTGGGGCCAACGCCACCGCGATCGACCCTAAACCGAGCGTGCCCTTGGGTTCGCACAGCAGAGCCGCGGAAACCGACTCATCGCTCAACAGGTATTGCTTTAGACGCTTAGCGGTGCGCTTAGTGATATCTGCCACTGAGAGGCTAGCCCCGCGGCGTCAGCGGACCGGTACCGAGGCTCTTGACGTATTCGACGAGATCGCGGCCACAATTTCTGGCCATCTTGGGCCTGGCAGGTCGTGGCCCATGTCGTTGAACATCAGCAGCCGAGACCCCGGGATAGCTTTACAGGTTGCGTGTCCGCCCGACGGCCGGACCAGGGTGTCCTGGAGCCCATGGATCACGAGGGCGGGCAGGTTTAGCTCTGCGAGCTTTGCCGTGCGATCTGGGCTGGCGGCGATGGCTACGGCCTGACGTTCGGTGCCCCCGGGGCGCCACGATCGAGCGATCGACAAACGGGCACCGGCTAGATGCTCTTCGCGATCCCAGCGCGAACCGGCGAACATCGAGTAGAGCTCGGTCCCGACGACTGCCGCGTCTTCGCGAGTAGGAGCCTTCATGCGAGCAAATGCTGCCATCACCTTGCGGGTGGGAAGGCCGTTCTTCTGGTCGCCCGTATGCGACATAATCGACGCAAGCGAGAGCACGAGCTTGGGATGGTTGATCGCTAGAGACTGGGCGATCATGCCACCCATCGACATGCCAACTACGTGGGCGGCATCGATGTCGAGGGCCGCGAGCAATCCTGCTGCGTCTTGGGCCATATCGTCGACGGTGTATCCGGCCTTGGGCTTTCGACGCGTGATGAACGAAAGCAACAGCCGCAGCTTCGATGGTGGCGTCCAGTCGAACTCGGTACTCAGGCCGACATCGCGGTTGTCGAAGGTGATAACTCGATACCGCTCGGCCAGGAGGTCGACTAGTCCATCGGGCCAGTCGGTTAGCTGCCCACCGAGCCCCATGACTAGCAGCATCGGCTCGCCTGAACCTTGCTCCTGGTACTCGATAGTGATCCCGTTACTCGTGACTGCTGGCATCGGTGCCTCCTGCGTCGGCCCACAAAGGGTACCGAACGCGTCGCGATAGTTAATGGAGGCCGTCCAGATGTTCTCAGTTGGCACCCAAATTGTCCGATCAGAGGTCTATGAGTCTGAGTTCGATTGATGAGCGGGTAGCAGCGGCGGTACAGCGCGCCAAGTTCACGATCTCGGTGCTCGTAGACGACTCACTAGCCATCGTTTGGATGAACGACTCTGCGAACACGTTCTTTGGTGACACCCTCCACAACGGCGACGCTGTACTCGACTGCGTCCATCCCGAGGACCTTGAGAACTGTGTCACTGCATTGTCGGCGGCACTTAGCCAAGCCGAAGACACTCTCGCGATGGGCACGCAACCCATCAGCATGTTCCTACGGGTCATCGATGGCGATCACAAGAGCGTAACCGTCGAAGTTTCTGTCGAACTGCACCTCGCCGACCCGGCAATAGCTGGCATCATGATCAGCTTCAGGAAGATCTCGAACCGTCTGCACCTGGATCGCACCATCGAGCTCTTGGCCGACGACGCCGACCTCGACACAACCCTGCACGCCGCGCTCAGCTACCTTTCCGAAGAGATCGGTGCAGTGGCTGCGAGCATCACGACGCGGATAGGTGGCGACCTAATCCTGATCCGCAATCCAACAACGGGAGATGGCAAGCTCGCCGGTCTCTACGAGGGTTGGGGGCCGCTCGGAGTTGAGAAGCTGCG
>JAADHX010000380.1 GCA_013151655.1 Actinomycetota bacterium | reverse complement strand
AAGCCAGCAGACGTCGGAACCACCTCTCGCCGCCAAAAGCTGGTCGTGTTCGCGCTGTGTTTGAATCTGCTCAAGTGTGGCTTCGCGGTCGCGAACTATTGCCGGCGCTCGTTTCCACGCGCCAACATCAGGCGACTTGAGCCTGACCGGCGGTTCGGACAGCTCCCCGACCGCCAAACCATGGGGGTCGGCGACCAGTTGACCATCAAGCCCGTATTGAAGATCAAACTCCACTCGCCCAGCCCAACGTTCAAACAACCGTTGCACGTTCTCGTTTGTTTTGCGGAATCGTTCCGGTCCACTCGCTGATTCGATATGGGTGACCACGCTGGCTGGTTCGAACATAACCACCTCGCCGCGCTCACCGATCCGGAGGCACAGATCGACGTCTTCATATCCGTTCCAGTAGCCCTCGTCGTATCCGCCTAGTGCGGTGAAGGTCGATCGCCGTACCAACATCGACGCCGCAGTAACAACTTGGAAGGGCCTCGCTCGGTTAGCCGCTGGCGTGTCCGCCGGCGCCTGATACAGGTAGTGGGTTGCAGTGAACTCAGCCGGGTGCGTGGCGTTGTAGACGATGACGACGCCAGCGTGTTGGATTGTTCCGTCGGGAAACAGCAGCTTCGATCCAACAGCTCCAACCTTTGGGTTCTCAAGTTGAGCCAGAAGGGGCTCAAGCCAGCCTGGATGCACCTCGGTGTCATTGTTGAGAAACATCAAGTGCTCAGCAGATGCCGCCGCCGCGCCTTGATTGCAAGCCTTGGCGAAGCCAAGGTTCTCGTCGTTTCGAATCACGACGACCGAAGGATCGAGAGTGGCGCAGAACTCGGGCGTGGCGTCACTTGAAGCGTTGTCGATCAACACTAACTCGAACAGTTCTGGGTCGGTATTGGCGACAAGCGCGGCCACGCAACGCTGGGTTAGTTCGACCTTGTTGAACAGCGGCACGATGATGCTGCACGGCGCATTCTGCATGATGTTCCAGTCGACCGTCGCGAGCGCCGCAATAGTCGGCAGCGCCGCTTACCTAGCCGGTTATGCGCACACGGCTGCGACCGACAGACCACCCATGCTTCAAGTTGCACTAATTGGTGCCTCGGGACATGCCAGCGATGTGTTGTCGCTCATTGAGTCGCTAAATCGCGACGCCCCCGCCGAACACTATTCGCACTGTCGCGTTGTCGGATTGTTTCACTCCGACCCAGCGAGCATGGACAGCCGCCGTTTCGAAGATCGCGACGTTGAGGTGTTAGCCCTTGACACACTGGTTGGCCTCGCCGCCGAGATGACCGGTCTTCGCTACATTGCGTGCGTCGGGTATCCATCGGATCGCCAAGATGTCGCCCAAAGCGCCGCCGTCGTTGGTCTGGAGCCACTGACCGTCGTGCACAGAACAGCAGCGATCGGAACGAACGTAACACTCGGCACGGGCGTCGTCATCTTGGCCCAAACCTCGATCTCGCCGGTGGCCAGCATCGGCGATCACTCCTACATTTCACATGGCGCCCTGGTTGGCCACGACACCATCATCGGTGCGTACTCAAGCCTCATGCCCGGTTGCAGCGTCTCTGGCGACTGCATAGTCGGGCCCGGTTCAACCATCGGTAGCAACGCCACGGTGTTGGAAAAGATCGAGATCGGCGCCGGAGCAACGGTAGGAGCCGGAGCCGTCGTCACCCGAAATGTGGCCGCTGGTGACACCGTGGTCGGCGCGCCAGCGAAAGTTGTTAGCTCGCGGCGTTGAACTCGGCCAGAACCCTGGCCGAGTCGGTGTGTCCGGCAATGTGTTCTTCAAGCACGGCTCGATCTCGGTCAAAACTGATTGCAGGCTGGTCGACCGTCGCCCAGCGCACCAAACCATCCCAGAACCGATCGATTAGCTCGGCACCGGCCATCGTGCCGCCATCGAGCGTCTTGAAGGTGACCGAGCGAAGTTCGCCAAGATACAGACACAACGACCGCACGTGGATGGCCTCATCGGTGCGGATGCGCTCGACAATTTCGGCACCAACCTCGGCGTCGGCCCGACGATCGGTAAACAGATCGGTCTTCCGCAAGATTGCCTGGGTGTCGGCGAAGGCGTTCTCGGCCCTGAACTCAATGATCAACAGGTTGGCTAAGAACGAGATCAGACCTTCGGTAGCCGCATCGACTTCTTCGACCAACCGGCCACCCGAGTCGGATCGGCCGATCGACTCCGGCGGATCGGCATCGTCATAGGCATCGCGGCCGAACACCAGATCGCGCACCACGAACCACATGGTGTCGTGCCCCCCAATGCCCTCCTCGGGGGACCCACCCTCGTCGAGACCGTGGGCAACAAGCAGCCCTTCATTCAGATGCCCGATGGCCATCTCGGAGATGTCTTCCACAATCGCGGGCTGAAGCTCAGGAAACTGCATCGTCGCCAGTGCCCGTCCCCTCGCTTCGATCTTGCCCGTGATGGTCAGTCCATTCCAGAACGGCGCACCGATTCCGTTGCGAAGCAGAACGCCTTGTTGGTCTGCTGTGGGCATTCTGAGGCCGTCGAGAAGCGATGCGTCGGCATCAAGGGGCTCACCGCCTCGCTCACCAAGCGCCACCTCCCAAGCAGTGAAGGCGGCCTCACGCACTAGGGCCCGCGGGGGCATGTAACTTCCGTCGGCCATCATGCCGCCATGCAACCTCTCGCCGTTAACAACGTGGGGCGCGGCGTAGTCGTGACTTCGCATAAGGTCATCCCTGTCGTAGCGAAGGTCCGACGTTTCGAGATCTGTAGTTGCACTGGCCATGCCAAAGACCGTAGCGGCCGTAACGTCGCAGTTACCCATCGAGGATCGCTACTTTGTTCGCTGCCACCGGCTGCCGATAGGAAACCATGAGACGAATCGCTGCTGCCGTTTTAGTCATAGCTGCTTCGAGCGCGGTGCTGGTGAGCCCGACTGGTGCCACCGAACCAGCCGACCCGGCCAACGGCGGTTCGATTGTTGTGGTCGTGGGCGATACATCCTCACCACACGTGTCGGCCGTTGATATCGAGGCCGCAATCGTCGGTGGGGCCGTCACCTCGGGCGCCGAACTTGGCGGCTGGTACGTCACCTCAACTGGCGACGTCGGCTCGTATGGTGATGCAGCAGATCATGGGTCCATGCGAGGTACAACCCTGGTCGAGCCCGTTGTTGCCATGGCTTCAACAAGCAGCGGTGCCGGGTACTGGCTGGCCGCGTCAGATGGCGGGATCTTCGCGTTCGGCGACGCCGGGTTCTACGGATCGATGGGGGCGTTCGAACTCAACCAGCCAATCGTTGGCATGAGCTCCACTCCCTCGGGGCTGGGCTATTGGCTGGTCGCCATCGATGGAGGGGTGTTCGCTTTCGGCGATGCCGTGTTCTACGGATCGAACGGATCGAACCCACC
>JAADHX010000469.1 GCA_013151655.1 Actinomycetota bacterium | reverse complement strand
GACCACCGTGGCTGCTGTGGCCTTCGCTGCTTCAATTGTCGCCATCGGTCTAGTCGTTTGGCAAGACTCCCCACCCCAGCAGATCTACGTCACCGGCGCAACCAATGCCGAAGTTGTGATGCCCACCGGACAGACCATCCCTGCGGTGGTTGGCCTGGCTCTCCCTGAAGGGTCTCAAGTCGTAACTGGTGTCGATGGGTGGGCTAGCTTCGGCAACGAGGAGCTTGGCCCAAACACCTTTGCGGTTGTCGATTCGAGCGGTATCGACAAAGACGCCACTCTTGCTCTTGGAGTTGGGCCGTCTGTGGCCATCGCGACCACATTTGTGCCGACAACCGATGATGCTCCGGTGCCATCTTCATCGACACCACCGACGTCTCGCGGCGCGGACACAACGGCCCTGGTAGCCACGACATCGAGCATCGATGGCGACATTGACATTGCAACATCGATTGTTGCGACTACGACTGAGCCCGTCACCGCCGACGTCGCAGCGGGGACGGCGACGGCGCCTCCGCCTCGTGTGGCGCCTGAGCCTCCAATCGGGACCACCACCACGAGCCTCGCGGTGGCTACCACGGTTTCAGTCGACTTTCCTCCCACCACGGTGACCGCATCGACGACGTCGGAGCCCGACTCGGTCACGCCAAGCACCGCTGCCGTATCGACCACTTCTTCGACCACCGATGATCCGCTCGACGGAACCGGCACCACCTCCACGACCGCCGAAGCCACGACCACTACCACCACGACAACTAGCTCAACCACCTCGACATCGACTACAAGTACGAGCACCACGAGTACGACCGAAGCCCGTGATCGAAATTCGGCGATCTAACCGCCGTTTCGTGAATGGCCAATCGGTCAATCCTGCAAAAGATGGCGTCGTGAGGCCTGCGGGGCGTTACCGTTAGGGGCCCATCGGGGATCGTTCAATTGGTAGGACAACGGGTTTTGGTCCCGTCAACGGAGGTTCGAACCCTCCTCCCCGAACCATGGAGTTGAACACGTCGGTCGCGGCAATCGTTTTGGCCGCGGGGCAAGGCACTCGCATGCGCTCCAGCTTGCCAAAACCCGCCCACCGCCTATGTGGCCGCCCGATGGTGTCGTTTGCCATTGATGCGCTTTCAGATGTCGCTCCAGACAAGGTGGTTGTGGTGGTCGGCCACGGATCCGACAAGGTCAAGGCCGCCGTTACCGATCACTCGCCTGCCGGCGTCGAGGTGGCTTTCGCTCTACAGGCTGAGCAGCGGGGAACTGGCGATGCCGTACGAGTTGGTCTGGAGGCGTTCACCGCCGACGAACTCGACGACGAAACTGGTCTGTTGATAGTGCTCACCAGCGACGCGCCGCTCATTAGGCCGTCAACTATTGCCCGCCTTGTGGAGACCCACCTCGAGTCGGGCGCAGGAGCGACCGTGCTCACTGCTGTCATGGACGACGCCGCTGGTTATGGCCGAGTAATCCGCGACGCCGATGGACGTGTTAACCGGATCGTCGAACACCGCGATGCCAGCTTCGACGAACTCGAGGTCAACGAGATCAACACTGCCATCTTCTGCTTCACGCGGACTCTCGTCGGTCCGGCGTTGCGGCGAATAAACCCCGCTAACGCCCAGGGCGAGTTATACCTGACAGACATTGTTGCTGTGCTTCGCGACGCGGGCTACAGCGTTGCCGCCCATATTGGCGACGCGGCCGAGACTCAAGGCATCAACGATCGAGCCCAACTGGCTGCCGCCGAACAAGAACTACGCCGCCGCACAAACAGCTCATGGCTGGCTCGCGGCGTAACCATCGTCGACCCCGATCACACCTACATCGATACCACCAGCACGCTTGGCGAGGATGTCACTGTATTTCCAGGTTCGCTCATTCAAGGTGCCACCAGCATCGGTGCCGGCACAGTTGTCGGGCCCGGCTGCCACATCGTCGATACTCAGATTGGCCTTGCGGCTCATGTCGAGTTCACGAGATCGACCGGTGCCTACATTGGCGATCACGCCAGGGTTGGTCCTTTTGCCGTGCTGCGAGCGGGCGACCGCATCGAACCAGACCAGGTCACCGGTGCCCACTACTGCGCCGATGCCTAGCAGTAGAAACCGCCTGAATCGTTCATGAGGTATGTATGAGCACTTCAACAGATTCGTTCGATGGTGGTGACGATCCGACCATGGAAGTCATCACCAAGAAGCGGCTTCACCTGTTCAGCGGCCGAGCTAACAGGCCGCTTGCGTCCGAGATTGCCGGGAGCCTCGGCGTCCCGCTAGGCAACGCAAACCTGGTCAACTTCGCCAACGGCGAGTTGAAGTGCAAGTTTGGCGAGTCGCTGCGCGGTGGCGATGTCTTTATCGTCCAGAGTCACTCGAGTTTCGATGGTGGCTCTCTTAACGACGCGATCATGGAACAGCTGATCATGATCGATGCGGCCAGGCGGGCGTCGGCTAAGCGCATTACCGCGGTGGTGCCGTTTTATGGCTACGGAAGACAGGACCGCAAATCGGCCGGTCGCGAACCGATCACCGCCAGGTTGTTGGCCGACATGCTTCGTGCCGCTGGCGCAGAACGTCTTGTCAGCATCGACTTGCACAGTGGTCAGATTCAAGGCTTCTTCGATGGCCCTGTCGACCATCTGACATCGGTTCCGGTGTTGGTGAACCGATTACGCGACCTTGTGCCAGACGGCTGCGTGATCGTGTCGCCAGACGCCGGTCGGGTCAAGGTTGCTGAGAGATACGCGGGGAGGCTTGGGGCAGATATCGCGTCGGTCTACAAGAAACGTTCCGTTGACGTGGCCAACGAGGCTGAGGCCCTTGGCATCATGGGCGATGTCGAAGGTCGCGTCTGTGTAATCGTCGACGACATGATCGACACGGCTGGCACTATCTGCTCGGCTACCGAACAGCTACTGGACAGCGGTGCGCTCGACGTAATGGCAGCGTGCACGCACGGGGTGTTCTCGGGGCCGGCCATAGATCGCCTGAAGAACTCGGCGTTGTCGCGGGTCATCGTCACCAACACGTTGCCGATTCCGAGCGAAAAGAAGTTTGACAGACTCGAAGTTCTGTCGGTAGCACCCATCTTCGCTCGGACGTTGCGCGCGGTTTACACCGATTCGTCGGTGTCGGAGATTTTCGACGGCGAGAACCAAAGCTAGTTCTAACGCCAAGAGTTGTTGCCGGACGTCGCCGACAACCGATATCATGGCTGGCTGGCCGGTAGACGACTGCGGCCGCTTATCTCCGCGCTCAACCGAGGCGCGACCCCAGGAGCACAGCCCCATGGAACAGAACACCCTCGCCGCTGAAACCGGTCGCGAGCATGGCTCGGGTTCGTCCCGTCGCCTGCGCAATCAGAACTTGGTGCCCGCCGTCGTGTACGGAGCGGGCGTTGACCCAGTTACCGTAACCGTCGATCGAATCGAGTTTCGTCGGGTGCTCAACGCCGCTGGTGCTAACGCGGTCATCACCCTCGACATCGATGGCAAGACTGAGCAGCTCACGTTCGTACGTGACCTTCAGATTCATCCCATCAAGGACCGCGTCCAGCACATCGACTTTCTACGGGTCGACGCCAAGCAACGCATCACTACCGAGGTTCCAATTCTCCTGGTGGGAGAGGCTGCCGAGCTTGGTCGTGAGGGCGGCATAGTCGAACAGCTGATGGCCAGCATTGTTCTCGATTGCCCAGTTATCGCCATTCCCCGTGCCATCGAGGCCGACATCACCGAGCTGTCGCTGTCGAACCCAGTTCGACTTAGCGAGCTTTCCCTCGGCGACGATGTCACCACCGACTTAGAGCCTGAAACCCTCGTGGTCACTGGTGCGCTTAGCCGTGCCACCCTCTCCGACGAGGAAGAGGGCATTGTTAGCGAAGACGGCGTTGAAGGCGAAGAAGGCGACGGCGAAGAGGGCGGCGAAGGCGAATCCGACGGTGCCGACTCCTCCGAGGGCTGAGAATGCAGCACGGCTCGGTCTTCGACCGGGCCAGGAAGCGACGCGGAACCAGCGCAGATTTACTTGTCGTCGGAATCGGCAATCCCGGCGCGCAGTTCGTGGGCACTCGGCACAACATCGGTGTCGATGTTCTTGAGGTACTCGCTAGGCGTCATGCCAAGGCTGGCACTAGTGGCGCGCTCACTCCAGCTCGTAAGGAACGCTCGCTCATTGCCGAGATCGAGTTCGACGGGGCCAGGGTCGTGTTGGCTTTCCCACAGACCTACATGAACCTCTCGGGCGAGGCCCTTGCATTGTTGGTGCCCCGGTATGGCATCGAAGAACCACGTCAGGTTGTGGTCGTCCAGGACGAACTCGATCTCCCTGTTGGAGCCCTGAAGATCAAACTCGGGGGAGGTCACGCCGGACACAATGGCTTGCGGTCGATCGATGAGCACCTAGGCAGCCGCGACTATGTCAGGGTTCGAGTTGGTGTCGGTCGGCCACCTGGCGAGAGGCAAGGCAAAGACCATGTTCTGCGTCGCCCTGGCCGTGAGGAGCGCGAAGAACTGGACATCGTGGTCGCCGAGGCCGCCGATGCCATCGAGTGTTACCAATCATCTGGTCTCGATGAGACGATGAACCGGTACAACCGCAGCAATCGTTCGTGAACGAGCCATGAGTGCTGATTCGATGACCGCGCCTTTCGCGGCTCTTGCCGACGTTGTCTCGACTGATCCCGCGATCATCACTCTGCTTGGGCGCAGCCATGGAGTGGTGGCCATTCCCGAGGCTGGGCGTGCAATTGCCATCGCGGCGATGGTTCGTCGCAGCCAGCGGAACCCGATCGTGGTTGCGGTGCCCACCACGGCCGAGGCTGACCGACTTGCCAGCGACCTACGGCTCTTCTTGGGCCGAGATGAAGTTGCGACGTTTCCCGCATGGGAGATATTGCCCTTTGAGCGGGTAAGTCCCGGTATCGAAACCATGGGTCGACGCCTGGAAGTGCTGTGGCGTTTGCGGGCTCCCGACGAGGTTCCTTCGGTTATCGTCGCCTCTGTTCGGGCACTCGTGCAGGTCATCGGACCGCACGGTGTCGAGGCGGCACCGGTCGAGATTAGGCCTGGCGATACCGTTGATTCGGCCGAACTTGTCGAACATCTGGTGCTTCAGGGTTACCGCCGTGAGTTCCAGGTCGAACATCGGGGCGAGGTAGCCGTTCGTGGCGGCATCGTCGATGTTTTTGGTTCGACGGCTGACGCTCCAGTTCGAATTGATCTGTGGGGCGACGAGGTCGATCGGCTAACTGAGTTCTCGGTGGCAGACCAGCGCTCCACGGTCGACATCGATTCGGTCCGCTTCTTTCCGGCTCGTGAGGTATTGCCCTCCGACGAAGTGCGGGCCCGAGCCGATCGTCTGGTGGCCACCGAACCGTGGGGTCGCGAGCAATGGCAACGACTTAGCGACGGCGAGTTCTTCGATGGCATGGAATCGTGGCTGCCGTGGCTCATCGACGAGCAACGGGTGCTTTTCGATCTGGTTGGCGACGATGCTCAGATCTTGCTGATCGAACCGAAACGGTTGCGTGACCGGGCCGCCGACTTAACGGCTGAGGAACTCGATCTGGCTAACTCGCTGGCCGCTACATGGGGTGCGGTCGACGCCGATGGCGCGGCTAAGGCCTTTCCTCACCTGCATGTCGATTTCGACAAACTTCTCACTCGTACCGAGGCGTCGGCCTGGACCGTGGCCAACGTTGCCGATGGTCCTGACGCCGTCACGTTTACAACAACGGCGTGGGAGACGGTTGCTGGTGATGCCGAGCGACTGCTTACCCAACTCCGCACTCTGATAGGCAGAGGCGGAACGTTGGTTGTGGCCGCTGATGGGGCGGGTTCGGCCAGTCGGTTGGTCGAAACCCTTGGCCGCGAAGGTGTCCAGCTAACGCTCCGCGACGGCGGAGGCGGGGGCAGCCGGAGCAGTGTGGATGGCGGAGGCGGGGGCAGCCGGAGCAGCGTGGATGGCGGAGCCAGCGCGGTTGATGCGCTTGCGAAGCCGGGTGGGCATGTTGTTGTGGCACCGGTCGAGCGTGGGGTGTTTCTGCCTGAGTATGGCCTTGGGATTTTGTCCGAGGCCGATATCACCGGTCGGCGTCGGACGCATCGCGTGGCTCGGCCGAAGCGCAATAGCCAGGCAACAGCGTTCGAGAATCTGCATGAGGGCGACTTTGTTGTTCATCACCATCATGGCGTTGCTCGTTACGCGGGAATGGTCACCCGCAAGATCATGGGGGTCGAGCGCGACTATCTGATCCTCGATTACAAGGGCTCCGACAAGCTCTATCTGCCTTCGGACCAGATCGATCTCATTCGGCCCTATTCTGGCGGCGAATCGCCGACGCTAAACAAAATGGGCGGTGTCGACTTCCAGAAGGCGAAGGCCAAGGTTCGTGCGGCGGTCGAGGAGATCGCTCAAGAGCTAGTTGTGCTTTATCAGCGCCGGGTAACGACCCAGGGGTTCTCCTTTCCTGAAAGCTCTCCGTGGGAACAAGAGCTCGCCGATTCCTTCCCGTACGAGGAAACGCCTGACCAGATGAAGGCCATTGAAGAGGTCTTGGCCGATATGGAGGATGGGGCGCCGATGGACCGCCTTGTCTGTGGCGATGTCGGGTTCGGCAAGACCGAGGTGGCCATGCGGGCGGTCTTCAAAGCGGTGCAGTCCAACAAGCAGGCCGCGGTGCTGGTTCCAACCACGCTTTTGGCCCAGCAGCACCATCAGACGTTTCTAGATCGTCTTAGTGCCTATCCGATCAGGGTCGAGGTGTTGTCTCGTTTTCTCACCGCCGCGCAGCAGCGTGATGTCATTGAAGGCCTGGCAACGGGGTCGGTCGATGTTGTTATTGGTACTCATCGCCTGTTAGGAAAGGACGTGAGGTTTCACGACCTCGGGCTTCTTGTCGTCGACGAAGAGCAACGTTTCGGCGTGACCCACAAAGAACACATCAAACAGATGCGCCACGACGTCGATGTGCTCACTCTTACCGCAACGCCTATTCCGCGAACGCTCGAGATGTCGCTCACTGGCATCCGTGACCTGTCCTTGCTTCAGACCGCGCCGTCGGAGCGTCAGCCGATCCTCACCTACGTTGGCGAGTACGACGAGAGAGCGGTCGCCGAGTCGATTCGCCGCGAACTGCTGCGCGAGGGGCAGGTGTTCTTCGTTCATAATCGGGTGGCCGATATCGAGCGCACTGCCGATGATCTGAGGGCTCTTGTTCCCGAGGCTCGGGTTGCGGTGGCCCACGGGCAGATGGATGAAGGCAGCCTCGAACAGGTCATGATCGACTTCTGGGAGGGCCACTTCGACGTATTGGTTTGCACGACCATCATCGAGTCAGGCATCGACATGCCATCGGTTAACACGTTGGTCGTCGATCGAGCGGACATGCTCGGGCTTGGCCAACTTCACCAAATTCGAGGTCGAGTTGGCCGTTCGGGTCAGCGAGCCTATGCATATCTGTTTCACCCTGTGAACCGCGTCTTGAGCGAGCAGGCCTACGAGCGCCTCAAGACCATTGGTGAAGCGACCGCGCTTGGGTCCGGATTTCGAATCGCTATGCGCGATCTCGAGATTCGCGGTGCAGGAAATTTGCTCGGCGCGGGTCAGTCTGGCCACATTGCTGCGGTTGGTTACGACCTCTATTGCCAGATGGTCACCGAAGCTGTCGCGGAGCTTAAGGGCGAGCCGATCGACGAGCCGATCGAGATCAAGCTCGATCTGCCGCTACCGGCCTACTTGCCTACCGAATATGTCGAACGCGAGGAACAGCGTCTCGAGGCATATCGCCGACTGGCCGCGGTCACCGAAAGTAGCCAGGTCACCGATATTGAAGCCGAGTGGACAGATCGATTCGGCCCGGTGCCTGAGGCCGCCGTCAACTTGTTGGCGCTAGCGACACTGCGGGCCGCGTGTTTCCCGAGAGGTATTCAGGAGATCTCGCTTCTCCGCAACACCACTGCAAAGATCGCGCCTATGGAGCTTCGTATCAGCGAACAAACCAGGTTGAAACGTCTGGTGAACAGGGCCGTGTACAAAGAAGATTCCGGCGAGATTCACATCCCGGTCAAGCCGGGACCCAAACTCGTCGACGAGCTCGTTGCTTTCCTGGCGGAGCTTCGCCCAATCGAATAACTCGCCGATCTAGTTTTGTTCGATCGGACCGCGAGCTGAGCGACGGTCATCGCGGTCGCTAGAATCTGCAACCGTGATTGTGCGTCGTGTTCTAGTGCTCCTAGCGCTAACTGTTTCCGTGGCTCTACTGGGCGCTGCTTGTGGCAATGGCGCCGACCTTGAGGTGCTGGCCACCGTCGACGGAGTCGAAATAACAATCGACGAACTCTTGGAGCTCTACAGCAACGAGGACGCCGAGAATCGGCCTGGGCTTGAGGCCTTAGCCGACTTTGATACCGCTGGCGCGTTGTCTCTCGGTGGGCCCGGGATAACAACCTCTCTTGGGTCGCTTATTTTGCTTGAGTCTATTCGCGACGAGGCTCTTGCCCTGGGAATCGAAACTCCAGTTCTCGATAGTCAGCGCGCTATCGACGAAGACATCCCGATTCTTGTAGATCAGTTGCGTATCGCCGTTCCGTCCGAAGCCGAACTCGACGAAGTGACCAGCGGATTTATCGAGTCTCGGCCGTGTTCGCGCCACATCCTGGTCGACACCGAAGATGAAGGCGCCGCGGCGCTCGCCAGGCTTGACGCCGGTGAGGATTTCGCAGCGCTGGCTGCCGAGGTGAGCACCGATCCTGGCAGTGCCACCCAAGGGGGCGACCTTGGGTGCAACGACCTGACCAGATTCGACCCTGCGTTCGCCGCGGGCCTGTCTGGGCTCGAAGTTGGCGACCGCAGTGGTGTGGTCGAGAGTTCCTTCGGGTTCCACATCATTGAGCGCACTCCAGCTCCTGACGAGCTGGTGGCCCAGGCCGAACGCGATGCTCGGACCCAGATTGTGCAGCAGTGGTTCAACGACCGGGCGCTCGAAGCCGTAGTCGAGCTCGACCCAGCTGTGGGAGTTTGGAGCGGAACCGGCATCAACGCGGCCGATCCCGGTGCGAATTCCTGAGCGCAACGCCATGACCGACCGCAATCAAGGCGGGCGGGTGACCATTGGTGGTCTGGGCCCGGCCGGTCCCGGACTCATGACAGTCGAAACCGTGGAAGCGATCAAAGCCGCTCCGGTGGTGCGGCTACGGACATCGATCCATCCTGCCGCTGAGGTTGTCGACGCACCTTCGTACGACTATCTCTACGAATTGCACGACACGTTCGAGGCTGTCTATTCGGCCATTGTTGATGACCTTATCGAGCTAAGCCAGACCAGCGAAGTGCTGTACCTCGTGCCAGGAGCACCCACGGTGGCCGAACGAACAGTCGAGCTGTTGATAGCCGATGGTTCGGTCGAGGTTCAGCTATTGGCGGCTATGTCATTTCTAGACCTCACCTGGTCGCGTTTGAACATTGACCCGGTCGAGCGAGGCGTGAGTTTGGTCGATGGTCACAGTTTCGCGGCGCGACTACCCACGCTGTCTGGGTCGGTTCTGGTGAGCCAGTGCCACAACAACAACGTGATGTCCGACGTGAAGCTGGCCTTTGGTAGCCGAGAGCCAGTTCGCGCGACAGTGCTGCATCACCTGGGGCTCGACGATGAGGCCATCGTCGATGTGCCCTGGCCACAAATTGATCAGACCGTCGAGGCCGATCATCTGACCTCGCTGTTCATCTCTTCGTTGCCGGCGTCGCCCGCAAGTGCCATAGCCGACTTCAGTGCACTAGTTGCACGGCTTCGACGTGACTGCGCGTGGGACCGCGACCAGACCCACCTGTCGTTGGTGCGTTACCTGCTCGAAGAAACCTATGAGGTTGTGGAGGCGATCGAGTCGAACGCTGACGGCTCAGCAGTGGCCGGCGAGCTTGGCGATCTCCTGTTTCAAGTGGTGCTACATGCGGTCATCGGCGACGAATCCGCCGCGTTCGATCTGGTCGACATTGTTGAGTCCATCAGCAAGAAACTCGTGCACCGTCACCCAGAATTGTTTGGCGCTGATGCCGAGTTGGCGGACCTGCCAGCCCGCGAGGCAACCGCGCAATGGGAGCGACTAAAGGCTGCCGAGGTAGGCGACGCGAGCCAGTTCGGCAACGTTCCCGAACTCCCTCCGCTAGCCAAAGCAGTAAAGCTGATGGACAAAGGCGATGCCATCGGCTTCAGATGGCCAGACATCGCTTTGGCCCAAGCAAAGGTCGACGAGGAGCTTGGCGAGTTCCGAGCTGAAACTGATCTCGACGGCCAAGAACGCGAGCTCGGCGACGTCTTTCTGGCATTGGTGGGCCTCGCGAGAATCATGGGTATCGACCCCGACACTTCGTTGCGCCGTTCGAATCGGACCTTCATCGCCCGACTGCGTCACCTGGAAGCGGCCGCTCGCGAGGCTGGCGAAGACCTCACGAGTTTCGGTCTAGAGGATCTGATGATCCGATGGCGAGCGGCGAAGTTTGCGGTGAGCACCGCTGAGGCTGCGCTTCAGACTGATTGAAGATCTGACTGCGCAGCGTCGGTTGGTTCGGTACCCTCGGCCCTTCGCCAGTCACTTTGCGCAGCGAGGCCGCCACCATGAGCAGTATCTATCGCGTTGTAGGACGCCAAATCCTCGACTCGAGGGGTAATCCGACAGTAGAGGTTGAGGTGATGCTCGACTCTGGAGCATCGGGTCGGGCCATTGTTCCGTCTGGTGCGTCGACGGGCCAATTCGAGGCCGCCGAGCTGCGCGACGGTGGCGACCAATACATGGGCAAGGGCGTAACCACCGCTGTTGGCCACGTGAACGGCGAACTTCAGGACCTCTTGGTTGGTCACGACCCCATTGACCAACGCCTGATCGACCAGGCGATGATCGATCTCGATGGAACCGACAACAAGGCTCGACTTGGGGCCAATGCCATTCTTGGCTGCTCGTTAGCTGTGGCCCACGCCGCGGCAGACGACCTTGACCTGCCGCTTTATCGGTACGTCGGCGGGCCCAACGCTCACGTCCTTCCCGTTCCGATGTTGAACGTCATCAACGGCGGTGAACACGCCGACAACAACATCGACATACAAGAATTCATGATCATGCCGGTGGGCGCCGCGTCGTTCTCGGAGGGTCTCAGATGGGGCGTTGAGACGTACCACGTTCTCAGGAAGCTGCTTGGCGAGCGGGGCCTGTCGACTGCTGTTGGCGACGAAGGCGGTTTTGCGCCAGACCTTGGGTCCAACGAGGAAGCCCTGGTTCTACTGGTGGAAGCCATCGAACGCGCCGGGTTCGAGCCTGGCTCCGACATCGCTCTGGCAATGGACGCGGCTAGTTCTGAGTTCTTCAAGGACGGTCAGTACGTGTTGGCTGGTGAGAATCGCAGCCTCACCCCGAACGAGTTCGCGGCGTACTTGACCGATCTCGCCGACCGCTACCCGATCGTCTCGATCGAAGACGGCATGGATGAACAAGATTGGGACGGTTGGGCGACCCACACTTCGGAACTTGCTGATCGAGTCCAGTTGGTTGGCGATGACCTGTTCGTTACCAACGTCGAACGGCTTGGTCGAGGAATCGACGATGGCATCGCTAACTCGATTCTGGTGAAGGTCAACCAGATTGGCACCCTCACCGAAACCCTCAATACCGTCGGACTGGCCACCCGGAATGGCTATACGAGCGTGATGAGCCACCGCTCAGGTGACACCGAGGATTCGACTATCGCCGATTTGGCTGTTGCCACCAACTGCGGTCAGATCAAGACAGGCGCCCCGGCTCGCAGCGAACGCGTCGCGAAGTACAACCAGTTGCTCCGTATCGAAGCCGATCTCGGCGAGAGCGCCGCGTACCGGGGTCTATCTGCATTGGCGGCTCAGTGAAGGTTAAGGACTCCAAGCGCGCCCCTAAGCCCGCCGTTCCGTCGCCGCGCCTGAATCGCGGCCGAACCGCGCGCGTTGTCGGCGGTGTTGTCGCAGCCGTAGTTGGCCTAATCATCGTTGGTGTTGTGTTGTTCGTGGCGGTGTTTCCGACCGGCGATTACCTTGCCCAACGCGACGAGCTAGATCAGCGAAGGATCGAACTCACCGAGGCGCGTGAAGCCGTCGCTTTAGTCGAGGTCGAACTTGACCAGTTCAACGACCGGATCTCGATCAGCCGAATTGCCAGAGAACGGTTCTCCCTTGTCACCGAAGGTGACCAGTTGTTCAGGCTTACAACCCGAGGCGGCGACACCGCCGACATTCCCGACTTGTGGATGTGGCCCGGCTTTGAGCGGCTGGTGCGTGGCGAATGACAATGGCCCCGATCCGAGCCGTCGGTCTCAGTCGTAGCTTCGACGATCTGGTCGCGGTTGATCAGATCGACTTGACGGTCGACAAAGGCGAGATCTTCGGGTTTCTTGGACCCAACGGCGCCGGCAAGAGTACGACTGTTCGCATGCTGACGACCCTGCTGAAGCCGACTGCCGGCCAAGCCTGGGTGGCTGGTCACGACGTTGTGGCCGAGGCCGCGACAGTTCGCTCCAAGATCGGCGTTGCGTTGCAAGACGCGGCTATCGATCCGATCATGACCGGCACGGAGCTGATTTCGCTGCAAGCAACGTTGCATGGACTCAGCCGATCCGTTGGCCGCGAACGAGGCTCCGAGCTGATCGAACGGGTCGGCCTTACCGGCGCTGCCGACCGGCGGGTTGGCACGTACTCGGGAGGTATGCGACGGAGGCTCGACTTGGCCATGTCTCTCATCCATGAACCTGAAGTGTTGTTTCTCGACGAGCCGACGACCGGCCTCGATCCGACATCTCGCCAGGCGTTGTGGGAAGAGGTCAGGCGCCTCAATTCTGAGTTCGGAACCACGGTGTTGCTTACGACCCAATACCTCGAAGAAGCGGATCAACTCGCCGACCGGATCGCCATCATCGACAACGCTCGCATCGTGCGTCAGGGAAAACCAGAAGAGCTAAAAAAGGGCGTCGGCGACCCAACCCTACGAATTGACGTGCACCCAGACGTCCGCGACACCGCCGAGCGCGTCCTGACCGAGTTTGGTCCTCCCAGACCGGCGCGCAAAGGCCGCCTGGCGATAGGCCTGGCGGGCGGAGCAACCCAGCTAACAACTGTGGTGCGCGCGCTCGACGAGGCCAAGGTCGTTGTTCAACACATGGAGCTCGACGAACCCAGCCTCGACGATGTATTTGCCGAGGCCACCGGGCGGCGGCTAGAAGGCGAAGCAGCTAGCCCAGAGGCCGAGCCGGACGGTGAGGCCGCGGCCCGAGCGGCCCAATGAGCGCAATGGTTCGTAGACGCCTGGCCCCGAGCCTGGCTATGGCAAGACGGTCAGTGCGCGGGATTATTCGCCAGCCGCAACTGTGGGCTCCGTCGGTTGTGTTTCCGTTGTTCTTCGGCGCGGTAAGCAGCGCGGCTTTCGACCGGACCAGGTCCATTCCTGGGTTTCCCGAAGTCGATTCGTTTCTGACGTTTATCTTGCCGGCAACGATCATTCAGGGGGTCATGTTTGGGGCGACGTCGGTCGGCAACGAAATGGCCATCGACATGGAGAACGGGTTCGCGGATCGGCTGAGGGCCGCGCCAGTTGGTCGCACTGGGCTCCTTCTAGGGCGGCTGGCGGGTGTGATGTCGCTGGCGGTCGTGCAAGTGATCGCATTCGTCGGAATCTTCGCGGTGTTCGGTGCTTCAGTAGCTGGCGGACTTGGTGCAATTGTGGCTTTGGTAGTGATGGGCTCACTGCTATCGGGGGCGATTGGATCGTTCGCCTTGATTGTTGCACTGCGCACCGGATCGGTTGAGGCCGTAAACGGTTCGTTCCCGATCTTCTTTGCTGCGGTGTTCATGTCGTCGGCGTTCTTTCCGCCAGAACTTTCGGGCGGCTGGTTCGAAACGGTGGCCAGGCTGAACCCCGTGTCGTGGTTAGTCGATGCCTCTCGCGACCTCGTGATTGACGGATTCACTGTCAGTGCGGCGGCAACAGCAGTGGGTCTAGCGGCGGCTGGTATGGCGATCGTGACCGCTGAGGCTGTTCGGACACTTCTCGGGGGTGGAAAGTGACCGAAGCGACCGTCACGCGCCCCATCACAGGCGAACCGACGCTGTGGCGCTCAACCGGTGCCGTGGCGTGGCGTGGGGTTCTGCGACTGCTTCGTTTTCCAGCGGTGTTGATCCAGTCGTTCTTCTTTCCAGCGTTCTTTCTGATCGTCTACGTCGGCCTGTATCGCGCCGTGACCGAGTTGCCAGGGTTCCCAACCGACAACGTCGCAAACTGGTACCTACCGTTCATGCTCCTTCAGGGCGCGGCCTTTGGCGGAGTTGGGGCCGGGTTCTCGACGGCTGTCGACATCGACAACGGATTCTTCGACCGACTGATGTTGATGCCTGGCAACCGCCGGTCGATCCTGCTTGGCGCGATCGGGAGCGCGTTGGTTCGCAGTTATGGTGTGGCGATTGCGGTGCTGTTATTGGGAGGAGCGGTTGGTGCTCGACCCGAGAACTGGGTTGGGATGCCGCTGTTGTTCATTGCGGTTACTTCGGTGTCGATTATCGGCAGCTGTTTCTCGCTAGGCCTTATCTATCGTGTTAAGGATCAACGGATTGCTCCTCTGTTCTCGATCGGCATATTCATGGTGCTGTTCGTGTCGACGGCCCAAGTTCCGCTCGACCTCACCACTGGATGGCTAACCACAGCCGCCAAGCTGAACCCGACGACTCAGATCTTGGAACTTAGCCGAACCGGATTTGTCGACCCAGGCGCTCAGTGGGGCCAGATCTGGCCTGGGCTCATTGCGGCTGGCGTCGGCATGGCGCTCCTTGGAGCGTTCGCCGACCGCGGTCTGCGCAACTTCGTGCCTTAGAGACCCAGCTAGGATCGGAGTTGACCGGTCAACAATCTTGGAGTGATTTGTCGTGTATGAGGGTCGGATAACTAGGTTTGATCAGGCTGACGGTTATGGATTCGTTTCCTATCCGGACAGCGACGATGACCTTTTCATCCACGTCAACGATTTCAGCGGTGACAGGAAACTGCTGCGCGATGGGGCGCTGGTTGAGTTCGAGGTGGTTGAGGGAGACCGCGGGCTCCACGCTGTCGACATCTCGGTAGTAGGCAGCAGCGAGGGCAGCCTATTCGGCTTTCAACTGGAGGTCACCGAAGCGTTGATCAGGGCCGCGCCAACCATCACAGCAGAACAGCTCGACCAGGTCCGAGTTGCGATTATGGAAATTGCAACCGCTCACGGCTGGGTCAGTTAGGCCAGGAACCCCTCAAGTTGGGGCGAGTGATTGGGCGTAGACGTTCGCCATTGTCTCAGGAGGGTATGGCCTGTCGTTGTCGAGCCACCATGTCAGCAACGCAAGCAGCGCTCCGGCGACGAAGGCTGCCCTGGCGTCCGCCGGAAGGTTGCCATTTTTGCCGTCGCCTTCTCGTTCATCGATCACGGCTTCGGCGCGGCGGGTGAACGTTGCCAGAGCGGTTCGCTGTACGAGGTCGCTGCCTTTGCTTCCGAGCAGAGCCTTGATCTCTCTATGGTTCTCGGCGGCATGACGGAACACGCCAAGACTGGGGAGGATGGCCGTTGACGACGGCTCGTCAGCCAGGTGTCGTTCGATGTCAGCGGTGAGGCGATCAAGCTCGCTTAGGAGCAGGTCGTCCTTCGTCTCGTAGTGGGCATAGAAGGTGGACCGCCCGATGTTGGCTCGATCGATTAGGTCCTGGACGGTAATCTTGTCGTAGGACTTCTCGACGATCAGCGACATCAGAGCAAAGTGAAGACTGTCCTTTGTGCGCTGTACTCGGCGATCGGGCCGGCTCTTGGTGGCCATGGTCGATTGTCTTTCAGGTCAACTTTGCCCAAGTGTCTGCTACTGGACGTAGCGGCCGTATTGACCGTTGTTCGTGGGTGGCCTTCAACGTAGATTCCGTACATGAAGTTCGATTCCGAACATATTGTAAGGCAATCTGACGAAAGCAACAAGGCCACTCTCCTTGTTGATCTTCAAGGTGTCGGTAAGACCTACAAAACAGGGGCAGGCAAGTTCGTGGCCCTGAGGGATGTAGACGTGACCATTCGGGCTGGTCAGTTCGTAGCCATCGTCGGCCCGTCGGGCAGTGGCAAGTCGACCCTGCTGAACATGGTCACCGGCATAGACCGACCGACCTTGGGGCTTTCCTGGGTGAACGGCGTTCTGCTGAACGATTTGGACGAGAACCAGCTTGCCAAGTGGCGGGGGGCAAACGTTGGCCTGGTGTTCCAGTTCCATCAGCTGATGCCAACGCTCACAATCGCTGAAAACGTGACGATGCCGATGGACTTCGCCAAACTGATTCCGCCCCGCGAACGAGCTAAGAGAGCAGTCGATCTACTCGAACAGTTTGGCATCGCCGACCAGGCAGACAAGTTTCCGGCTGCTCTTTCGGGCGGCCAGCAGCAACGTGTTGCGATAGCGCGGTCACTGGCGAACGACCCCCCAATGATCGCGGCCGACGAACCAACAGGAAACCTCGACTCGCACACGGCTGATTCGGTCCTTGAGATGCTTCGAAACCTCACAACCGCTGGCAAGACGGTTGTGATGGTCACCCACGAACGAGACATCGCCCGCCGCGTTGACTCGGTCATCACTGTTTCCGATGGCCAGGTGCTTGGGCTGGGTAAGGATCCGGCCGCAGCGGCGATTGGTGTCGGGCCGGCCGGTGTTTGACACGCGCTGGTGCAAGGCGCTGCGGGATCTCTCCAAGAACAAGGGTCGATCCCTGATGGTGATCGCGGCCATTGCGGTTGGCGTCGGGGCGGCTGGTTCGATACTCACCGGCTACTCCGTCATCACGCGAGAGATGGACCGTGGTTACCAGCAGACCAACCCGTCCTCTGCGATCCTTCGCCTGGACTCCGTTGATACAGACCTGGTGGATTCGGTTAGGGCGCGGCCTGAGATCCGAAGTGCAGAAGCCCGCCGAGAGGTCGTTGCCAGGCTCGTCCGAGGTTCTGAGGAATGGCTGCCCTTGATCTTGGTGGTCGTCGCTGACTTCGACGCCCTGGAAGTGGCCAAGTTCGGCCCCGAAAGCGGGAAGTGGGGGCCGGCCGCAGACGAGATTGTGATCGAACGGTCTTCGCTTGACGAAGTAGATATGAGTGTTGGCGACAGCCTCGAAATCACGATTGGGTCTGGCGACGCGAACAGCCTCACCGTGGCCGGCCTGGTGCACGACCCCGGGCGCACACCAGCCTGGATGAGCGGAATTGTTATTGGGTATATCACCTCGGACGGGCTGGAAACCCTTGGCGAAGATCGAGTGCTTGACCAACTGCATGTGGTGATGGCCGAGAACAACAACCGGACCGAGAACCGTCTCGCAGCCAACGCCCTTAGCTCCGATCTCGAGAGCGCTGGTTTCAACGTCTCCAGAGTCGATGTGCCGGTGCCTGGCCAGCACCCATCGCAGGCTGCAACAACCACGATGTTGTTTCTGCTTCAGATCTTCGGTGCGGTGGCTTTGATAGCGAGCGGCACATTGGTGGCGGTGGTCATCTCGGCCCAGCTCAAGCAGCAGTCTCGCGAGATCGGGGTAATGAAGGCTGTTGGGGCCCAGACCGGCCAGATTGCTGGCATCTACCTCGGTTCGATCGCGCTGCTTGCCTCTGCGGGCATGGCCGTCGGAATTCCGCTTGGAATTCTTGGCGGTCGCGGCTTCATTGCGTTCGTGTTCGGGCTGCTCAACTTCGAGGTTCAGAGCTACCGGCTCGACGCGTGGGTGATCCCGCTCCAGGTTCTGGCCGCGTTCTTGGTGCCGCTTGGTGCGGTTCTCTATCCGGTGCTCAGAAGCAGTCGCCTACCAGTTCGTGAGGTTCTTGTGGATGGTTCTTCGGCGAAGTCATCGCTGGCCCACAAGATTGCGTCGGTCCAAAACGAACCGAACAGCGTGGCCAATGCAGTGGCTTAACCGGGCAACGAGGCTTGGTCTCGGAAATGTTCTCCGTACGCCGTCGCGCTCGGTGCTCACGATTCTCGCGCTTGCGGTCGGTGGTGCCGCGTTCATGGTGGCCCTGAACACGGGTTTGGCTTGGGATCGTGCGGTCGATGCTGAGTTCGAGGCTCGCCAATACGAACTCGCGGTCGACCTTGGCGGCATCCACCCTGCCGATCAGGTCGAATTGGCACTGGCCGGAGTTTCCGGCGTTGGCGCCGTCGAAACATGGAATCGGTACCCGTCGGCCGCACAGTTGCCAACAGGCGGCACGGGCGATGGGTTCGACCTGTTCGTTCCGCCCGATGAAACGGTGATGGTTGATTTCCCTGTGCTCGAGGGTCGCTGGCTGGCGCCAGACGATCAGGATGCAGTTGTTGTAACCCAAGCCCTCAAAGACCCCTCCATAGACGTTGGGTCGACACTGTTCCTTGAGATCGACGGAGTTGGCAGTCGCTGGACCGTTGTCGGCAGGGTGCGTCAGCTCACCGGAGGAGATAACGGCGCGGTGTACGCCAGCAACGGGCCAGCCGGAGTTGGTTTGGCCGGTTCGGTCAACCAGGTTCGCGTCGCGGGCGGCGACGGTGTGGGCTCGATACTGAGCGCGGTCGAAGGCCGCCTCATCGACAACGGGATCGAAGTGGTCGCAATTGCCACTGCCATCGAAGGCCGAGAGTCTCTCGATGACCACCTTCTGATCATTGTCGGCCTGCTCATCATCATGGCAATCCTCATCTCTGTCGTCGGGGGCCTTGGTCTCATCGAGGCAATGAGCATCAGCGTCCTTGAAAGACGCCGCGAGCTTGGGGTGATGCGGGCCGTTGGTGCCAGCACCCGAGACGTGCTCTGGGTCGTCGTTGTTGAAGGGATGGCGATAGCGGCTCTCAGTTGGCTGGTCGCCCTGGTGTTGTCGATTCCGGCGTCAGTTGTCGTGGCAGGAGTCACCGGCGACCTGTTCCTGCAAACGCCGCTGTCAGTCAGCTTCTCGGTTACAGGCGTTGGCCTCTGGTTTGTGATCGTCGTGGCCCTAGCCATCGTTTCAAGCGCAATTCCAGCTCTTGAAGCCACCGAATCACCCGTCCGTCAGTCCCTCGCCCATGAGTAACCAAACAAAAGGAACCCAACTATGAGCCGTCGATCCCAGCAACTGAGAAGCGGCTTGCTGCTTCTGATCGTTGCCATCGTCGTCATTTTGATCATCCTGATCTTGCAAAGGCACGCATGACCACCACCGACAAGTCGGTCGAGGTCAGTTCGAAAACGAAACGCCGGCTGTCGCCAAACGCTCGGCACCATCTGCTGGCTGTCTGCGTTGCGCTGCTTGGGGCCGGCGTTCTCGTTCCCTGGCTCATTCCCGCGGTTTCGGTTTGGTGGGGTGTGGGAGCTGTGGCGATTGCCTCCCACGTTGGGCTCATCCTGGTGGCCGGTGGCGCAGTCTTTCGCTGGGTCGGCAAGCGATTCGACTAACCCCGCGGGGCACTTGTTTGGGTCAATCCCTATCTGATCGACGTCCGACCCCGATGGGCTGCGACCCTGGGCGACAACTGGTTGTTCCTCACCCACGAGGAGCTGCTAGCTGCATTGAAACAAGAAGTTGATCTAGAGAACCGCACACACCCCGGCGAAGATCCCCAGTGACTGTGTCGCAGCCCAGCTCTACACTGGGGACTATGACCGTGATCGAACTCCCCGACGACGTCGCAGCAGCGTTGGCCACGGCCGCCGCGGAACGCGGGATGACCGTCGATGAACTCGCCGCAGAGGTCCTCGCTGAACGGTTCGGGCCACGACGGCGCACGTTGAGCTTCGCGGCGATCGGCTCGGTTGAGGTCGAGCGGGGCGGCGCCTACTCCGAAGAGCTACTCGAAGAGGGCGGTTTCGGCATCGACAATGCTGATCGTTGATACCGGCCCAATCGTCGCGGGAGCGAACGATCGGGACCCCGACCACCATGCTGTGCGGGCTGTGCTCGAAGCCCACCAGGGGCC
>JAADHX010000435.1 GCA_013151655.1 Actinomycetota bacterium | reverse complement strand
AAGCGCTCATAGCGGCTGGTGTTGTGGTGCGGCCGGTCGATAGGTGAACTACCCCGAGGTGACTTAACCCGGTACCGTCCAAGCTGAGCGAACACCAACCAGGTTTCTACCGGGGGATAACATGGATATAGGCATTAACGGTTCAGGACTGCTTGCGCGGCCCAATCTCGACGAAATCATCGACGATATTGTTGCCTCAGAGGACGCTGGGTTCTCGTCATATTGGTTGGCTCAGACCGGACTGGTCGATGCCCTGGGAGCTCTGGCCTTGGCTGGTCGCGACACCACGATGATCCAGGTCGGTACTGCTGTGGTTCCCACATGGCCACGGCACCCTCAAGCTTTGGCGGCCCAGGCTCTGACCACACAGGCCGCAACTGGTGGCCGTACCATTTTGGGCATTGGGCTGGCCCACAAACCTTCTGTTGAGGACAACTGGAAGATGACTTGGGAGCGTCCGATTCGCCATATGAACGAATACCTCGACGTTCTGTTGCCGCTCCTCGAAGACGGTGCGGTGGCTGTTGCCGGTGACATTTGGGGTTACGAGGGCGAAACGCCGCGGCCAACCACTGCAACGCCCAAGGTGATGCTGGCTGCGCTCGGACCACAAATGTTGAAGATGGCCGGTTCGCGCACCGATGGCACCATCTTGTGGTGTGTCGGCCCCAAGACGCTGTCGACCCAGATCGTCCCGCTCATAAATGAGGCCGCTGAGGCTGCTAGCCGCGAGGAGCCCAAGGTTGTGTGCAGCCTGCCGGTTGCAGTAACCGACGACCCCGACGGGGTTCGGTCGTTCGTTGGCGAGATTCTGGCCAACTATGCGACTCTTCCTTCGTATCGGGCCATGCTCGACATCGAGGGTGTTCACGGTGTCGAAGACATAAGCCTCATCGGCAACGAAGACGAGGTTCGCCACGGACTGGCCGAAATTGCCGCCGCTGGCGCCACCGACTTCACTGCCGTAGTTGTGGCTGGCGATTCAGACAGTCGAGCTCAGACCCTTGCGGTTCTGGGTGATGCCCAGTCCAACCGCTGAGAGGTCGAGCCTGTAGGCGGGGCCCCCGCTGTTGTGTGCAGCCCTAGCGGCCTGATGAGCGACGCGGATCCGGCTAGCTGGAAGCTCTGCTGAGATCGAGTCGGATTCGGTCGAAGAACCCTTGACGGCTTGCGGTGTCGCCGAGCAACGTAGCGACGGTTCGCTCCACGGCGATCAGGTCGATAGCGCCCGCGGTTACCATCGCGGTCAAGTCGACTCCATCCTTGGGACGAGCGAAGAATGACTTGAAGACTGCCAAGTCGGCGCATGCGAGTACCGGGAGATGCATAAGCCCGGCAAAGGGGACCGTTCTATGACTCGACTCGGCGTGATCGTGGAATGGGTGGGTCGACAAGAAGATATCGATTGGTGTTGTGTCCCAAAACAACCGGGCTTGTCCGTCAGCCCTGAGCTGGCCGACTGCTGCATCAGTGGCGCTGACAGCAGCCGGAAGTGCCGCAATAACATCGTCGACCCCACCGACGTCGACAAACACGTTCACGTCGATGTCCTTGGTGCCCCGCGGCTCGGCCGTGCAGAACGCGAGAGCTAGCGCTCCACCGAAGGCGTGGCTGATGTTGGCTCTCGAGAAGTGCTCATGCAGCCCGACGATCTGGTCAGTAAGTGACAAAGTCACCGCGACGCCAAGTCGGCGAAGACTGGTGCTGACAGCTCTTGTTCTGACGAGCGAGGCAGGTTGTTGACCAGCTCAAGTACGCTGACGAGGTCGTTCCCGTTGGTGGTCATGTCTATGTCTGGCGGGGGTTCGGCATGTGTAGTCATGGTCGACCCGGTCGCGGCGATGATGCGTGCGAGCGTATCGACGCGAGGGATTCGTTGGCCGGTTTCGTACAACGAAATCGCTGCTGCGGAAGTCCGGCAACGGGTTGCTAACTCCCGCTGAGATATTCCGACTCGCTGGCGGCACCGAAGAATCAATGAAGCGGAGTCCATTTGTCGAGTGTAGCGGCGAAATCTAGTCTGTTATCGACTTCGATAACAGTTCGCGACTTGGATCACAGCTGGCGGCTTCGATCACAACTGGCATGGTGAAGTGTCGTGGGCCAGCCACACGGTTGCCGGGGCCAGGGCTCGCACTCGCCTCACCGACTCATAGGCGGCCTCGATCCAGGTCGGGTCGTGGGCATCGGCGTCAACTGGACCCGAACCGACTAGCTCGGCGCAACTCCAGCAGACCTGACCGCCAAGCACCACTCGGCCACCATCGACGTCGTCGACAAGTAGCGACTGATGGCCGGGAGTGTGGCCGGGGGTTTCGATGAGGGTGAGGCCTTCTGCGACGATCGCGTTGCCAGCAGCTAATCGTCGCCGTGAATCTGAGATGTAGGCCCACTCCGGAACTGTGTAGAACTCACCCGTTGCCGCCTCCAGTTCCGCCTCCCGAACCCAAATGGGTGCATCGAGGCGGTGGTTCTGTCCGCAGTGATCGAAGTGCAGATGACTGTTGGCTATTGCACTGACATCGCGCTCATCAATACCGGCGTCACCGAGGGCATCAACCAAATCGATGTTGGCCGGCGAGTACACCTCGTCGATAAAGTCGCTGCCGGTGCCCACTCCCGTGTCGTACAGGAACACACCATCGCGATGTGTGACGGCGTAGGCCCGGACAATGCAGGCGCCGTCGTTGTGCCTTGGGTGCCAGCCCGGCAGCGACAGCGAACCGAGATCGAGACCGACAATGGTATTCATCGCCAGCAGACCCTAGTAGATCGGCCTAGATCGTTACCGGGGGATCACAACCGGGGCCACGTTCTCGCTCATTACTGCCTGCCACGGATCGGTGATGGTGACCAGTCGGCGAACCGCTAGCCCGGCCGCGACTACGACGACAAGTTTGGCGAGGGTTACCCAACCAGATCCCTCGCCAGAGCCGTCGAAGTCGAAAGGTAGCTCAGCTAACCATTGGAACAGTGCGAACAGCACTACGACGGGCCAGATGCTGCGAACTTCGAACAACAGCCAAATGAATGCGAGCACAAAGAACGGTGCCATTATGAGCATCGATCCGTTGCCTTGGGTGGCGGCGTAGATAATGGCCGTGGCCACCGCCGAGATGAATACCCCATGGTCGTGGCTAGCCATTCGCCTAGCCAGAAACACGAAGATCAGGCCTAAGAATCCGAGGCCTTCAAGAAGTGCGGTCGACGCAAACTCTGCTGCTACTGCTCCGAGCCGGCCCACTGAGTTCCAGCTCGAACCCCGAACCGCCAGCACCGGCAACAAACATCCGACTATCAGAACCCACGAACCGGACATCTGGCGCCGTTGCCAATCGCTGGTGATTCCAGCTTCGTGCGATAACCCGAGTGCCGTAATTAGCAGAAGCACAATCAGACCAGCCGCAGTTTGACCAAATGCTTG
>JAADHX010000053.1 GCA_013151655.1 Actinomycetota bacterium | reverse complement strand
CGCCTGGTGATGGTTCCAAGTCGAGCTTCACAGATGCCGAGGCCGCAGCCTGTTCGCTCGAAAACCCCGAATCGTGCGAAGCCTGCGACTAAGTCAACGCGCCGACCTTAGGTGTCACACCCCGCTGACACAGTTAGACCCAGACAGCGCAGTTACTCCCGAACAGCGCAGCCCTACTCGCACAGCACAGCTCACCGCTAACGCTCTACCGCCACCAGCTACCCCCAGAAAGTCGGCTCTCGATGGCCCTCGTCGATCACAGTCAAGAATTCTCAGCACTTCCATCGGTCGATGCACTTCCAGCTCCTGTTGGGGTTAGCAAACCTCAAGGTGGGTACACGGCCATCCTCGACCCTGGCTTCGACCTCACCCTGCGGCCTATGCGTTACCCGGTGTTCTACGAGATGTATCGCAACGCGATCAAGAACACTTGGACCGTCGACGAGATCGACTTCTCCGACGACCTAACCGATCTAGATCACAACGTTACGCCAGCCGAACGGCACCTAATCAACCGCCTCGTTGCATTCTTTGCCACCGGCGACTCGATTGTTGCCAACAACCTGGTGCTCAATTTCTATCAGCACATCAACGCGCCAGAAGCCCGCATGTACTTGTCGCGCCAACTGTTCGAAGAGGCCCAGCACGTCCAGTTCTACCTGACGCTCCTCGATAACTACATTCCCGATATCGACGAGCGCGAGCAGGCTTTTTCTGCGCTTGAGAACATCCCATCGATCCGCCAAAAAGGGGAGTTCTGCTTCAAGTGGATGAACTCCATCGAGGGCGTCACCAGCCTCGACACACGCGAACACCGTAAGGCGTTCCTACTCAACCTGATCTGTTTTGCGGCATGCATCGAGGGGCTGTTTTTCTTCGGCGCTTTTGCGTACGTGTACTTCTTGCGTTCCAAGGGTCTACTAAACGGTTTGGCAGCAGGCACCAACTGGGTGTTTCGCGACGAGAGCGCTCACATGAACTTCGCGTTCGAAGTAGTCGAAACCGTTCGGCGTGAAGAACCAGATCTCTTCGACCAAGACATGGCCGATTCGGTAGCGCTCATGATCGAAGAAGCTGTCGATTGCGAGTACGCCTTTGCCGAGGACATCCTCAAAGAAGGCGTGGCCGGATTGTCGCTGCGCGATACTCGCCAATACCTTGAGTTCGTCGCTGACCAACGAATGGTGCAGCTAGGGCTTGAGCCCCTGTTTGGGTCGAAGAATCCATTTGCGTTCATGGAACTCCAAGACGTTCAGGAGCTTTCAAACTTCTTTGAGCGCACCGTCAGCGCCTATCAGGTTGGCGTAAGCGGCGACGTCGCCTTCGACGAAGACTTCTAACTACCCCCTTCAGACCCGGTGCTCCAGCACAACTGAAGGGTCCGGTACCAGGTCTCTGGCCAGCCACTGAAACGCCAACCAGCCGGCGTTGAGGCTGGCCAGGTTTTCGGCGACGGCAATGGCCGATTCTGGCGAGATCGGAACCGCTTCGCGAGCCTTGATATGTACCTCGGCCACTCGTTCGGCCATCACAAAACAGCCAACCGCGTGGGCAGGCGACGGACCGGCGGTCAGCAGGCCGTGGTTACGCAATATGCACAACCTGGCGTCGCGTCCGTGGCGCCCCTGGCCTGACATCGACTTGGCAATGCGATACCCGCCATCGGTAGTGGACACCTCGAGGTCTTCGCCTTCGTAAATCGTTTGGTCAAGCACGAAGGTGCAAGCTTCCTGGCTGACGGCCAGGAACGGCCGCACCTCGGCCGAGAACGCAGTGCCGTACGGGGTGTGAGTGTGGGCGGCAGCTTGCACATCGGGAAGCGAATCGTAGATTGGGTAATGAATGTGAAACCCGGCGTGGTTAACGCCGCCAGTGGTGGGTCCGATGACGATCTCGCGTTGGGGTGACACCAGGACCATCTGATCGACAGTGGCTTGATGAAACGCGATCCCGTAGGCAAGGACCCAGAAGTGATCGGGCAAGATCGGGTCGCGGGCGGTGATGTGGCCGTCGCCGATCTGGCCCCATCGGTTAGCCGCGAAGATTCGATAGCCGATCGCGGCTTCCCACTTAACTCTGGCTCGTTCGTAATCGAGGTCGTCAGAGATCGGATCGGGTTCGGTGTCGTAGTTGATCGCGGAGTATTCGGTGAAGCTATTCATTGGGCTCGGACTCCTTCGGTGGGCCAGACGTCGACGTATCCATAATGGCATCGAAGTCGACGAGGGTGCTGGCCTTGAGCGTCGCTAACGTCGCTGGCGTTGCCTTGTTGACGATCACACTGGCGCCAACGTAGGTAGCGCCAGCTTTACAGATCAGATCGCGAACCGCCCGGATCGAACTGCCGGTGGTTATCCAGTCGTCAACGATCAGACCCCGATGGCTGCCATACCCGGTGTCGCTGCCATACCCGGTGTCGTGGTCGCCATCGGCGCGGTCAAGATCGAAAGATCGAGCCACAAAGCGTTGCGTGCGGCCCCGCCAGGTCGGATCTGAGTCGATGCTCAGATTGGCACCAGGGTGGTTCTGACCGTCCTTGCGGGCAAGGATCAGACCAACGCCGAGGCTGACTGCCACTAACGCGCCAACGATAGGACCGCGGGCCTCGGGCGCCACGACTGCGGTGATGTTCAAATCAGCGAACGGTTCGGCCAAAGCAGGGCCAAGAGCGGCGAGCATGGCAGGGTCCCGCAACAGACCGGCGACGTCTGGATGGTCGTTCACCAACGGCATCTTGGCCGGGAGCACAGCTCGAAGAACCGAGATGTCCACTAGCGGGGACTCACGCTGCTATAGGAACGTTGGTTCGCCATCGATGTTGTAGATGGCGATGCTGCGATCTACCTCGATGTGTTTGATAGCGGCGCCAAAAGCCCGCATGTGGTCGGCTCGCATATGGCCGCGCAGGCGACCAGCGTCGTCCCAGATCTCGAAGAGCCTGACAAGCCCAGGGTCGACGACGTCAGCGGAAAACACGTACTCCTCGTTGCCCTCTTCGGCCCTGGTGCCTTCCATGGCACCCTTTGCCGCGTCGAGAAATTCGTCGCGAGACGCTGGGTCCATTTTCATAGTGCCGGCGATAACGATCATTGGTTCTCCAGATTCTGTGTGGTCACGTGAGACGGGTGCATTCAGGTAACCCTGTTACTAACCTCAACCCGAAGATGGTCGCCGTTTCTGACCAACGATGCAATTCGAGCGACGGCTTCGTCGACATCGGCGAAACGGGTGTATAGCGGCACGGGAGCCAGGCGCAACCCATCGGGCTTTCGGAAGTCGCCCACGACTCCGTTCGAGCGCAGCGCCACGGAGATCTGTGCTGCCAGCGGATGGGTCAAGGTGACGTGGCCACCACGTCGTTTGGGATCGCGGGGCGAACCGATTCCGAACCCAAGCTCGGCTAGATCGCTCGGCTAGGGCCACAAGTCGCTCGGTGAGCGCCACGCTCTTGGCCCGCATCGCCTCGATACCGGCGTCGGCGATTAGGTCAATGGCGGGACCAACTGTACACAGAGACAACAATGGGGGAGTCCCAACCTGAAAGCGATCGATGTTGTCGACTGGTTCGAACGTTGGACCCATATCGAACTGAGCCACGGTTCCGTGCCAGCCCTTCAATGACGGTTCAAGGCGCGTAATGAGATCGTCGCGCACGTACAAGAATGCCGGCGAACCGGGCCCGCCGTTCAGGTACTTGTAGGTGCAGCCAACCGCCAGGTCGGCCCCAGTTCCGGGTAGATCGATTGGCACCGAGCCCACCGAATGCGAAACGTCCCACATGATCATTGCCCCTGCGTTGTGAGCCTCGGTAGTTATTGCCGCCACATCGGCGATGGCACCGCTGCGATAGTTGACGTGCGACAACACCACCAACGCCGTGTCGTCGCCACAAGCGGCTGCTACATCGGCCGCCTGAGGGCCAGCGATCGAACTGGTGTCTAACGATGTCAATGATCCGCCTCGTTCGGCGGCTAGGCCAGCCATCAGGAACCGGTCGGTGGGAAAGTCGTTGGCGTCGATGACGATGTTGGTTCGGCCCCGACGATGCGACAATGCCGCAGCCGCCATCTTGGCCAGATTGATGCTGGTGGAGTCGCTGACCATGGTGGTGCCCGCTGGTGCACCAAGGCATGCGGCCCCGATGGCGTCGCCGGTTTCGCGGGCCAGGTCGATCCAATGGTCCCAGCTGGCGATTAGCCCGACGGCCCACTCGTTTTCGGCCACGTCTCGTAGCTTGGCCAGGCTCGCTTTTGGAGCCCGGCCAAGGCTGTTGCCATCGAGATAGAGCACATCGTCGAGGACAAACTGCTC
Organism: Actinomycetota bacterium; assembly: GCA_013151655.1. Lineage (GTDB taxonomy): Bacteria > Actinomycetota > Acidimicrobiia > Acidimicrobiales > Poriferisodalaceae > JAADHX01. The sequence continues at coordinate 723 of JAADHX010000053.1, read as the reverse complement.
TCGAAATCGCGAGAGTGGATCACCGCGGTCGAGTTCCGCTGCAGAAGTGCCGAGTGGATTCAATGAGGCGTCAGTCATGAGACCCACGGTAGGCGTCGAGTAGTCGATTCGCAGCCCTGGTCGGCGGTTCTTGGCCAGACCTCACCGCAGCCACGATGTCGGTAGCCAGGGCTTGTACCGACGGGTCGCTGCGGGCAGCTGAGGTTAGGTTGTTTTCGAAGGTGCTCCACATCCAGCTCAGTCGTTGTTCGACGCGTCGCCGCTCGAACAGGCCGGCATTGGTGAGTTTCTCGCGGTGCACGCTCACATCGTCCCAGATCGCCTCGATGCCTTCGCCGGTTAGGGCACTGCAAAGTCTCACCACCGGACTCCAGGCAGTCGACGTAGGTTCGATTAACCGAAGCGCCGCTGAGTAGCTGGTGGCCGCATCGCGTGCTGTAGCCATGTTGTCGCCATCGGCCTTGTTGACGGCAATAATGTCTGCGACTTCGAGAATTCCTTTCTTGATTCCTTGGAGTTCGTCACCCGCCCCTGGCAGCATCAGCACCAAGAAAACGTCGGTCATGTTGGCGACAGCAATCTCGCTTTGGCCGACGCCTACCGTTTCGATGAGCACGATGTTGTATCCAGCGGCCTCCACCACAACCGTCGTTTCTCGAGTTCGTCTAGTGACACCGCCAAGCGTTCCAGAGGTTGGCGATGGCCTGATGAAGGCGTTGGGAT